>CABYGR010000005.1 GCA_902518595.1 uncultured Pelagibacteraceae bacterium
TAAGCCAACTCTGAGCTTTAGTTCATCTGATAATTTCTTTAAAGTCTTATGGAATAACGCACTTAAGGATGAGATTGAAAATGATAAATTCAAAAGTGATTTTAACCACATGCGACAATTCAAATTTGACCATAAAGATATAAAAGCTTTTGAAATTTTGGGAATTTCTGTTGGTTTAAAATGGCAAAAAATACAGAAAAAATTTAAAATCCTTGTCAAAAAATATCACCCCGATATAAATGCTGGAAATAAAAAATACGAGGAAAAACTAAAACAGATTACATTAGCTTACACACAGTTAAAAAATACATATAGAGAAAAAATTGACACCAAATATTAATTTACAACCAGATATAAAAATTTCTATCAAACAAACTTTTGGTTTGGATTCAGACATGGAAGTTGATGCCTTCTCACAAAAAAGTGAGTACGTGCCTGAAATTGATAAAACATATAAATTTGATAGAGACACTACTCTTGCTCTTATCTCTGGATTTTCTTTTAATAAAAGAGTTCTAGTTCAAGGATATCATGGCACAGGTAAATCTACTCATATTGAACAAATTGCTGCAAGATTAAACTGGCCGTGTATAAGAGTTAATCTAGATAGTCATATTAGTCGTATAGATCTAATTGGTAAAGATGCAATAGTTTTAGAAGATGGAAAACAAGTAACTCAATTTAATGAAGGAATATTACCCTGGTCAATTCAAAATCCAGTGGCTCTTGTTTTTGATGAATATGATGCTGGTAGACCAGATGTAATGTTTGTTATTCAAAGAGTATTAGAAGCTGAAGGAAATTTTACTCTTCTTGATAAAAACAAAGTTATAAAACAAAATAAATATTTTAGATTATTTGCAACTTCCAACACTGTTGGTTTAGGAGACACAACAGGTCTTTATCATGGTACTCAGCAAATTAACCAAGGCCAAATGGATAGATGGAATATTGTAACAACTTTGAACTATCTAAGTCTTGAAAAAGAAATGGAAATAATTTTAGCAAAAAATAAAAATTTAAATAATCAAAAAGGAAAAGAAAAAGTTGCAAATATGATTAAGGTTGCATCCTTAACTAGAAAAGGTTTTGTAGCTGGTGATATTTCAACTGTTATGAGTCCTCGTACTGTCATGCATTGGGCTGAAAATGCAGAAATTTTTAAAGATACAGGATATGCTTTTAGAGTAACTTTTTTAAATAAATGTGATGAAATTGAAAAAAATACTATCGCTGAATATTACCAAAGATGTTTTGGTGAAGATCTTCCAGAGTCTCTTGTAAATATTCAAATATAATGAGCGAAGAGACGAACCTAAAAGAAAAATTAAGACAAGCTCTTGCATCAACAGTCAGGGTAATTTCTGACGATTTAGAATTAAAAATAAAATCTGAAGACAATAAAAGTTCAAAAAAATTTGATTTTTTTGAATTAGATAATCTAAATAACAAAAATGACTTTATTAAAGCTAGAGCTAAAGCTGACTCTACCGCATTAAAGAAAAAATTTTCTAACGACGCAATATATAAAAAAAATTCACCTAATAATTCTAATTGTAAATCTCTTTACTCTATAGCAGAAAAAGTTAGATATGAAAGTTTAGGTGGTAAAATGCTAAAAGGAATAGAAAAAAACTTTAAAGAAAACTATAACCAGTTAATAAATTTAAAAAGAAAAGATCAATTAAAAACAAAAGAAGATGTTCCTCTATCTGAAGCCTTTGAGCTTTATATGCTTAAAAACTTTCATAATATTAAATTAAATTCGTTAACGTCTAAAATGCTTAATTTTTGGGAAAAAGATTTTGATGAGTCAATTAAAGAACATTTAAAGTTTTTAAAAGATAATTTAGAGGATCAAAATAGATATAGTTTAAAGTTTTCAGAAATACTTCAAAATTTAGATATCTTTCAAAATGATGATGAAACTGACTCAAGCAATGAAAACCAAGATAGTGGCCAAGACAATCCATCTAGTGAAGATCAAGAAAGTGAAAATAAAGATCAAAAAGATCAAAGAAAAGAAGAAGAAACTGAAGCAAGTTTGGATTCTGAATATGATATTGACGAATATAAAATGGATGAGCAGCTAGTTGATACAGACTCTGAAAAACAAAGTTCCAATCAAGTAATAGAAAAAAAGAGTCTTAATGATCTAAATTTAGATTATAAAATTTATACAAATCAATTCGATGAAATATTAAAAGCAGAAAATTTAGAAAATCTGGATGAAACTAATAAACTTAGAAAAACTTTAGATCAACAATTAGTTGGTTTTCAAGATATCGTAACTAAGCTTGCAAATAAACTTCAAAGACAACTTCTTGCAAAACAAAATAGAGCATGGGAATTTGATTTAGAGGAAGGTCTTTTAGATAGTTCAAAACTACCTAGAATAATTATGGATCCATATAATTCTTTATCTTTTAAAAAAGAAAAAGATTTAGATTTTAAAGATACTATTGTAACACTTTTAATTGATAACTCTGGTTCTATGAGAGGAAGACCAATAACTATTGCAGCAATTTGTGCTGATATTTTATCTAGAACTTTAGAACGTTGTTCAGTGAAAGTTGAAATTTTAGGTTTTACTACAAAAAATTGGAAGGGTGGTCAAAGTAGAGAGTTTTGGAATAAAGAAGGAAAGCCTAAAAAACCTGGAAGATTGAATGATTTGAGACATATAATTTATAAAGGTGCAGATACTCATTGGAGACAAGCCAAAAGCAACCTTGGGTTAATGTTGAAAGAAGGTTTGCTTAAAGAAAATATAGACGGAGAAGCAATCAATTGGGCATTTACTAGATTAAAAAAACGTAAAGAAGAAAGAAAAATTTTAATGGTAATTTCTGATGGTGCTCCAGTTGATGACTCAACTTTATCAGTAAACTCTGGTGACTTCTTAGAAAAACATTTAAAAAAAATTGTAAAGTTTATTGAGGAAAAAACTGAGATAGAAATATTAGCGATTGGAATTGGTCATGATGTTTCAAGATATTATAATCGAGCAATTAAGATTACGGATGTAAATGAACTTGGAGATGTTATGATCTCTCAACTAAGCTCATTATTTGATACAAAAAATAAATTACATTAAATATTAAACAATTCTTTATTTTTCCATTTAATTAAAACCTCAACACCATTTCTAGTTTGTGAATTACTACAATAAATTGATGCAAAATTTTTTTCTAATAAAGTTTTTCCAATAAAAATACCTAAACCTAGACCACTTTTTGATTTATGATTTGAATTAAAAGTTTTTAAGTAAGGCTCTCCAATTTTTGGTAAAATATCATTTGGATACCCTGGACCATCATCCTCTATTGTTATTTCAGTGAATTCACTATTACTTTTTAAGGTTATATAGACTGTGTTTTTTGAAAATTTATTAGAATTTCCTATAAAATTTCTTAAACCATAGATAATTTCTACTGACTTGGTTATTTTTTTTGGATTAGAATCATGATTAAAGTTAAAAATAAAATGTTTTTTACTAGTTTCTTTAAAAGATAAGATTATTTCATTCAAATAATCTCTCATAGATATATCTTTATCAATAAAATCATCTTCCTCTATAGGGTTTAAAGATAAACTTTCTAAAATTTTATTACATCTTTCTACTTGGCTAGATAATAATTCTATGTCTTTTCCAATTTCCTTATTGTCTTTAAATTGTTTGGTCAACTCTTGAACAATTAATTTAATTGTTGAAAGTGGAGTTCCTAAAGAATGAGCTGCTGCTGCAGCTTGGCCCCCTAAGGATAAAAGCTCATGTTCCTTAGCCATTACTTCCTCCATTTTTGCCAAAGCTTCTTTTCTCAAACGAGATTGAATTCCAAATGTCATTGCAAAGTAATTCAAAAAAACTAAAGCAATTATTAAAGAAATAGGAATAGAATAATAATAATAAGGGCTAACATGAAAATGATCACTTAATGGTCCAGGCAAATCATTAGAATAAAAAGTTAAAAATACAATTATAAAAATAGTAAGGGAAACAAGTAAAATATTAGTTTTAAAACTTAAATTAGATGAAGAAAACACACTTGGAATTAATAAGAATACAATAAAAGGATTAATAATACCACCAGTCAAATAAAGCAAAGTGCTTAGTTGAAAAATATCTATAACTAAAAATATAAATGCTAAATTGTCAGATAATTGAGTTTTTTTATAAATAAAAATTAAATATAAATTACTTACTATTCCAAAAAATATAACTAAATTTGATGTAATATAATCAAAGTTAAAGTTTAAAATAAAATATACAAAACTAACTGAAATAAACTGTCCAGAAATTCCAATCCATCTTAAAGATATGTAAGTAGATTTTTTAAAAGAATGATATTTTGAAGTTTCAAAAAACTTCATTATCAAATATCAAGATTTTGAACATTAATTGCATTTGAGATAATAAAATCTTTTCTTAAGGATACATCATTACCCATCAATGTGTGTATAAGACTTTGATCTTTTTTAAAATCTTTAGAGTATTGTACTTTTAGTAAATTTCTAGTTTCAGGATCAAGAGTAGTATTCCATAACTCCTCTGGGTTCATCTCACCTAATCCCTTAAATCTTTGAATATTTATTTTAGATTTCTCTAAATCAAATGCTTTTGAATATTCTTTTGTTCCTTTTTTAATTTTTTTTAGTTCTTTATTATTATTAACAATAAAATTTTCTAGTTCCTTTTCATCTTTTATATATATGCCTTTAGATCCTTTATTAATTTTAAATAATGGTGGTTGAGCTAAATACACATGGCCATTTTCAATTAATTTATTAAATGGTTTATTATTAAAAAAGGTTAATAATAGTGCCCTAATATGAGATCCATCAACATCAGCATCCGTCATGATAATAATTTTACCGTACCTTAAATCTTTTAAATCTATTTCTTGGGCTTTTGGATCTAATCCTAAGGCATTTATTAAGGTTACTATTTCATTAGAGGAAATCATTTTTGATAAAGCTTTTGTTCTTTGATCAAAACCATTTTTATTTCCATTTTTATTTTTTTGATGATCTTCTACATAAGTATTTAAAATTTTACCTCTTAATGGTAGCACTGCTTGATTTGATCTATTTCTACCTTGTTTGGCAGATCCTCCGGCTGAATCTCCCTCTACAATAAATAATTCCGTTCCCTCTTGTTTGCCAATTTGGCAATCTGCTAATTTACCAGGCAACCCACTTAATTCTAAAGCTCCTTTTCTTCTTACATTTTCTCTAGCTTTTCTAGCAACATCTCTTGCCGTTGCTGCTTGAATAACTTTAGCTAATATAATTTTAGCTACAGATGGATTTTGGTCAAACCAGATTGATAATTTTTCATTAATAATTGTTTCAACTATAGTTCTTACTTCAGAAGAAACTAATTTATCTTTTGTCTGAGATGAAAACTTTGGATCAGGAATTTTTGCTGATAATACGCAAGTTAGTCCTTCCTTAATGTCGTCACCTGATATTGCTATTTTATTCTTTTTTAAAAGATTATTGTCACTTACATATTTATTAATAATTCTTGTTAAAGCACTTCTAAAACCCAATACATGTGTTCCACCATCTTTTTGGTAAATATTATTTGTATATGGTAAAACATCTTCTGAATAGCCTGAATTCCATTTTAAAGAACATTCAACTTCAATATTATTTTTTTTTCCTTCAATATAAATTGGTTTTTTAAAAAGATCATTCCCATTTTTATTTTGGAGTTTTTCTCTTTTTTCGTCTAAAAATTCTACAAATTCTAAAATCCCACCATCAAATTTAAAATCTTGAACTTTTTCTTTTTTTTGTGAACCATCTACAAAAGTTATTTTGATACCTTTATTTAGAAAGGCGAGCTCTCTCATTCGCTTGATTAAAATAGTTCCAACAAACTTGATAGATGAAAAGATCACTTTAGAGGGAAGAAATGTAATTTGAGTACCTGTTTCTTTTGATTTTCCTATTTCTTTTAATGGTTTCTTTGCTTCGCCGTTATCAAATTCTATAAAATATTTCTTTCCATCTCTATTAATCTCTAATTCTAATTTTTCTGATAGAGCATTAACAACAGAAACACCAACTCCATGTAAACCACCTGAAACTTTGTAAGAGTCATGATCAAATTTTCCACCAGCATGTAATTGAGTCATGATAACCTCGGCAGCAGATTTTTTTTCTCCTTTATGTATATCTACAGGAATACCTCTACCATCATCTTTAACTGTTATTGTTCCATTAGAATTTATTTTTACAAAAATATTTTTACAATATCCTGCCAAAGCCTCATCTATTGAGTTATCGACAACTTCATAGACCATATGATGTAAGCCAGTCCCATCATCTGTGTCACCAATATACATTCCTGGTCTTTTACGAACAGCCTCAAGTCCTTTTAAAACTTTTATAGAGTCAGCTTGATATGTTTTATTATTTGTCATTTTTATTTATTTAGGAAAAAATAATTATAACATTTTTTAATAAAATTGCTTATTTTTAAATCTAAAATTGCTAAAAAAATTGTCTAATATAGCTAATAAATTTATCTTATTTAATTATTATATGAATTAATTAAAATTTCTTTGATGGCGGAGAGAATGGGATTCGAACCCATGAAAGAGATTACCCTTTACACGCTTTCCAAGCGTGCGCCTTCAACCACTCGGCCATCTCTCCAAAATTACAATATATAAAATTTGTATTTTTCATAATTTTCAATCAAATATTTTGGAAATGTGTTGTCCAAAATTACTTTTTTGTAATTATGACCTCTTTCAAAAAGGTCAATTCTATTTTCAATTTTAGATTTTATAATATTTACATCTGAAAATTTTTTTTCACTAAACTCTGAATGTGCAAATGTTTTTAATTTAAGTGAAATCAATTCAGGTGACATTGTGTTATTAAAATGCCAACCACCCTCTTTAAATAATTCTATATTTTTTTCTTTATCAAGCCTGTAAAATTTATAATTTAAATTTTTTGATTTAACCTTTTGTCTCATAAAATCTATAGATTTTAAATTTTTCTTTCTACATACTCTAGTCCCTTCCCAAGGTGACTCGTAAGGATTGTAAAGATTAAATTTGTAATTAAAACATCTTTGTAAAAAAATTCCATATTTTTTTTTTAAATCAAAGTTTTTAAATATTTTAGGATCAGGAATTTCATCTGGATCTGAAAAAAAAATATAATCATTAGGTTCTACATTTGATAAATTCTCTAATAAAAATTCTCTTTGTATTGCTTGATTTTCCCATAAGTTTGTATTTTTTGGAAAAGGTTTTTCTAAAACTAAATATTTAATTTTATCTGAGTTATAAATTTTGGTATTAAAATTTAATTTTTTTATATTATTACGGTGATCATATTTTGATTCACATATTACAAAATAATCTACGTATTCTTTTAAAATATTATATCTTAATTCAAATATAAAATTATTATCAAAAAAGGTAATGCAATCTATAATTTTATTCTTATCCATTAAGCCATCTATCTAAAATTTGAGAACTAATTAAAATTTCATTTTTTTTTGTACCTGGATAACTGGCTTCAATTCTATTATTCAAAATATCATCACTTATTCTCTCAATTTCTAAGGAATAAATATTTTTTTTATTTTCCATCTTTAATAATTTTTTTTCCTTACCTTTAAGATAAATCTCACCAGCATCTGAATTCCATGTATTTGAAATTATAATTTTACCATTTTTACCATTTATGATTGTTCGATTTCCAATATCATTTAAAAATGATGCAGTTATTTTTGATTTAAACTTATTATCAAAAAATAATTCTATTGAGCTTTCCACATCGATATCTTCAATCATATGTTTTTTATTATTAATTGATAATTTGAAATTTTTAATATCTATCCCATCTATCAAAGAGGCTATAAGTAAGCTCATTGAAACAGTATATGAACCATGGTCCAATATAGCACCTCCTCCTAATGATTTATTGAAAATTCTTTTTTGGTTATCAAGCTTCTGTGATTTAAAAAATCCAAAAAATTTTTTTTTTGTTATTAAATTTTTTCCAAAAGAAGTTTCCATCGAAATAATATCTCCAATTTCATTACTTTTAATTAATTCAATAGTTTTCGTTATTTGAGGGTGATACCTAAACATAAAACCTTCTCCCAAAAAAAAATTATTTAAATTAGGGTGGCTTAATATTTTTTGAGCATCTTTAAAATTTATAAAGGCAGGTTTCTCAACTAATATATGTTTATTTAATTCAATAGACTTATATATCCATTCACTGTGAAAATTATTTGGTAATGCTATATAAATTATATCTACTTCATTATTTTTTAACAATTTTTCATATTCGTCATAACAATTATTAGGACTAATGCTAAATTCATCTTTAAATTTAAATAATTTATTTTGTGTTTTACTGGCAATAGCTATTAACTTTGCATTTTTTATATTATAAAAAGATTTTGCAAATTTATATGCTATATTTCCTAGTCCAATAATTCCCCATTTAATGATACCATTCATATTATAATGATACTTTACAATAAATGATTAAGAAAAAAATAAAATTATATTACAAGAATGTTATTTCAAAAACTTTTGAAAATATTCATGGAAAAGTATTTTTAAAAAAAAACACATCCACCTTATTAGATATATCTCAAGTAAATGACCCATTTTTCAGATCATATGAAAACAAAAAATATAATATTTACATAGTAAAAAAGGCAAGAATATTTACTGATAATAATGAAAATGTTGCTGTTATAAAAAATAATATATTAATTCCTAAATCATCATTTCAACAAATAAAAGGAAGATTACATGATGCAAAATATAACTCTGTTATTAAAAAAGGTACACCTTCCTTTGTCAAAAAAATCTCTGGTACAGTTCTAAATTTAGCGCAAGGAGGAAGTGGAAATAATTATTTTCATTTTTTTTTTGATATAATTCCAAAAATATATCTTGTTAAAAAAAAGATAAAAAAAAAAATAAATTTTTACTATGTATCTGCTCCAAAAAAATGGCAAATTAAAATATTCAAAATTTTAGGTATTGCAAAAAATACATTGATTAGTAGTTCTAAAAATAAACATATATTTGCTGATGAAATAATATCTTTAGACCACCCTTGGTATAAAAAAGGTTATATTCAAAATCAAGTTAAAAAAATACCTAGATGGATAATTCTAGTTAATAGAAAAATATTTTTAAATAAAGCTAAAAAAGTTAAAATTATGAATAAAATTTTTTTAGATAGATCAAGTTCAAAATTTAATCATTGCCAGATTTACAATCAAAAAGAAGTTAATAAATGGATTAGAAAAAACAAAATAAAATCCTATAAACCAGAAAAACTCTCTCTTGAAAAACAGATATATCTTTTCAATAAGGCTTCAATTATTCTAGGTGCACATGGTGCTGCTTTTACAAATATAATTTTTTGTAAGCCTGGAACAAAAGTCATTGAAATAATACCAGCAGATCATCCAAATAGAAAATGTGAGAGAATTAGTAAAATTCTTAAGTTAAAATATTTTAGAATTAATACCAAGCCTGATAATGTTAATAAAAATTTTCCATATAGAATTCATTTAGAAAAAAAACATTTAAAAATGATTAATAAAGTAATTAATCTTTAGTAATTTTTAAAACACCTATAAAGGCCTCTTGAGGAATTTCTACCCTACCAAATTGTTTGGATCTAGCTTTACCTTTTTTCTGTTTTTCTAATAATTTTCTTTTTCTATCAGTAGCTCCTCCTCCATGAATTTTTGTTAAAACATCTTTTTTAAAGCCTTTGATCGTCTCTCGGGCAATAATTTTACCTCCAATAGCAGCCTGTAAAGGTATCATGAAATTATGTCTTGGAATTAAATCTTTCAATTTTTCACAAACTTCTCTTCCTGTCCTTTGAGCAAAATCTTTATGTATCATCATTGCAAGAGCATCTACTGGCTCTCCATTTACAAGAATACCCAATTTAACTAAATCACCTTCTCGATGACCTATAATTTCATAATCAAAACTTGCATAACCACTAGTCATAGATTTTATTCGATCATTAAAATCAAATACAACTTCATTTAAGGGAAGCTCATAACTTAAAACTGCTCTATTTCCTGAGTAATTTAAGTTTGTTTGTTGACCTCTTTTATCCTGACATAATTTGATTATTGAACCCAAATATTGGTCTGGAGTAATAATTGTTGCTTTTATCCAAGGTTCTTCTATGGACTTTATCAGTGTAGGATTAGGAAGACTTGATGGATTTTGTAAATCAGTAGAATTTCCATCATTAAAATTTATCCTATAAACAACACCTGGTGTTGTCGTTAGTAAGTTAACATCAAATTCTCTCTCTAATCTTTCTGTTATAATTTCAAGATGAAGTAATCCTAAAAAACCACATCTAAATCCCAATCCTAAAGCAGAGGAAGACTCCGCCTCAAAAGAAAAACTTGCATCATTAAGTTGTAATTTTGCTAATCCATCTTTTAATTTTTGATATTCGGAACTATCAACTGGAAATAATCCACAAAAAACAACTGGCTTACTTGGTTTAAATCCAGGTAACGCTTCTATTTTAGGTTTTAACGCATCACAGATGGTATCACCAACCTTTGTTTCAGATAAAACTTTAATACCAGTAGTAATAAATCCAATTTCTCCTGAATTCAATTCAGTTATATCTTTAGCTTTAGGTGTAAAAACTCCTACTTTTTCTACAATATAATCTTGATTTGTTGAAATCATTTTAATTTTCATATTTTTAGTAATTTTACCATTAATGACTCTTACTAAAATTACTACTCCCAAATAAGTATCATACCAACTATCAACCAATAAACATTTTAAATCTTCATTAGGATTTCCCTTTGGACCAGGTAGTTGACTGATAATCTGTTCTAGAATTTCTTCAATGCCTTCACCCGTTTTTCCTGAACATGGTACTGCATTTTCAGTGTCTATACCAATTACATCTTCTATTTGTTTATTTGTTCTCTCTAAATCTGATGCTGGTAAATCTATTTTATTTAATACAGGAATAATTTCATGATTGATGTCTAATGCTTGATAAACATTTGCTAAGGTTTGAGCTTCAACTCCTTGGGTGCTATCCACAATTAATATTGATCCCTCACACGCATAAAGAGATCTGCTAACTTCATAACTAAAGTCTACATGTCCAGGTGTATCTATAATATTTAGAATATATTCTTTTCCATTTTTTGCTTTGTAATTTAATTTAACGGTTTGAGCTTTAATAGTTATTCCCCTTTCTCTTTCAATATCCATAGAGTCTAAAACTTGTGCTTTCATTTCACGTTCAGTCAGTCCACCACACTTATGTATAATTCTATCAGCTATAGTTGATTTGCCATGATCAATGTGAGCAATGATTGCAAAATTTCTTATATTATCAATAGTGCTCATTTAATTTTTAGGATCGAATTTTGGCACCTGTTTTATTTTCTACAGTTTCAATGATTAGTTTATTTATTTTTTCTAAATCACTGTCTTTCAATGTTTTTTCAGATGATTGAATTGTTACACTAATTGCTATTGATTTTTGATCTTCAGGAATATTCTCACCCTCGTAAACATCAAAAACCTTTACGTTACTAATTAAATTTAAATCAACACTTAAAATTGCATTTATTAAATCTTGTGAACTTACATCTTTATTTATTATAAATGCAAAATCTCTCTCAGATTTTTGGAAATCTGAAACTGTAAATTTTGTTTTTTGATCATTTAATGTTTTTTTAGGTAATTTCAAATCATCCACAAAAATTTCAAAGCCTACAAGGGACTCTGTTTTAATATCTATTTTTTTAATAATATTAGGATGAATTTCACCAAAATAGGCTGCTACTTTATCCTTTTCCTTGTTCAAAAATAGTCTACCTGATTTCCCAGGGTGATAATAGTTAGGTGTTTCACTATCTATAAAAAATTTATCAGAGTCATAACCAGCCTCAACTAAAGTTTGGACTACATCTCTTTTAACATCAAATACATCTACGTTTCTTTCCCTATCAATCCAGGATTGTCTATATTTTTTTCCTGCTGATAAACCACAAACTAGTGTATTTTGTTCTCCGGGATTAGAACCAGTAAAAATAGGACCTATTTCAAATATTGATAAATCTTTAAAACCTCTATCCAGATTTTTAATCATATGCATAATTAAATTTGAGAATATTGAATTTCTTAAAACCCCCAACTCAGAACTTATGGGATTTACAATTTTAATTTCTTTATTCTTTCCTTTGAAATAATTGTTATAGTTTGAATCTGTAAATGACCAAGTGATTGCCTCTAAATACCCTTTTGAAGCTATTGCTCTTTGTAAATAATGAAATAACTTTTGTGGTTTAGTTAAAGTAGATTTCGTTCTTTCTTTTACTGGATCTATAACTTTAATCTTATCATAGCCAATAATTCTTACTAACTCCTCAATAATATCTACTTCTTGTAAAATATCTGGCCTCCATGATGGGATACTTAATCTTAAAGTTTTTTTTTCTTTTTTAATTTCAAAACCAAGATCTTCTAATATTTTAAGCATTTCTTTAATTGAAATTTTAAAACCAGTTATTTTGTCAAATAGATTAGGATCAAACTTTATAGATCTGGCTTTGTAAGATTCAATTTTCTGAACATCTATTTTACTTATTTCACCTCCACAAATTTCTTTAATCAATGATGCAGCTTTATTTAAACCTTCCTCAATAGATAATGGGTCAATACCTCTTTCAAATCTAAACTTTGCATCTGTATCAAGATTTAATTTTTTTGCCGTACTTCTAATTGATCTAGGTTCAAAATAGGCAGATTCTAATAGTATATTTTTTGTATCAAATTCTGTACCTGATCTTATACCTCCAATAATTCCGCCTAATCCTAATACACCCTTATTATCGCTTATTACACACATGCCCTTTTCCAATTTATATTTTTTATTATCAAGAGCTGTAAACTCTTCTTCTGATTTAGAGTTTCGAACTATAATGTCTTTTTCAATTTTGTCTGCATCATAAGCATGCAAAGGACGGTTAATATCAAGCATAATAAAATTCGTAATATCAACTATTGCTGAAATTGGTTTTTGACCAATTGAAACTAGTTTATCTTTTAACCATTGTGGACTTTCAGTATTTTTTACATTAGTAATCAAGCAGCTTCCGAAAGTAATACATCCTTGACCCTTTTCATCATTGATTTTTACCTTTATACTTTGTTTAGTATTTGATTTAATTTTTTTAACTTTTGAATCTTTCATCTTACCAAATCCTGAGGCAGCAAGATCTCTAGCTATTCCTCTGACCCCAAGACAATCTGGTCTATTAGGTGTAATTGATAAATCAATAAGGTTTGAATTTGATTTTGAAAAATAACTCTTTCCAATACTTTTTTCATATTTTATTGATGATAATTCCGATATTCCGTCACTTTCATCTGACAAATTCAATTCAGCTTCTGAACAAAGCATTCCGTGAGAAGTAACTCCTCTAATTTTAGCCTCTACTAATTTTACTTTATTTTTTGGAATAACTGCACCTGGAGGGGCATATACAGTAATCAATCCTTCAATTGCATTTGAAGCTCCACATACAACTTTTTTTAGTTCTTTTTCTCCAACATCAACGTCACAAATTTTAAGTCTATCAGCGTTTGGGTGTTTTACAGTTTTAATAATTTTTGCTACTTTAAATAATTCTTTTTCGGCAGATATGTTTTCCACACTTTCGACCTCTAAACCTATATTAGTAAGTTGCTCTAAAAGATTTTCTTCTTTTGAATTAGTCTTTAAATGATCTTTCAGCCAATCAAATGTGATCTTCATCTACTTAAACCTCTATAATTTGTTGGTACATCTAAAGGATCAAATCCATAATGATTTAACCATCTGTAATCACAATCAAAGAAAGATCTTAAGTCATTAATGCCATATTTAAGCATTGCTAATCTATCTATTCCAATACCAAATGCATATCCCTGAAACTTTGTTGGATCAACTTTTACATTTTTTAAAACATTTGGATGAACCATTCCACATCCTAAAATTTCAAGCCATTGATCCCCTTCACCTATTATAATTTTTCCATTTTTCATTTCATATCCAATATCAACTTCAGCAGAAGGTTCTGTAAAAGGAAAATGACTTGGTCTAAACCTCATTTTAATTTTTTTAACTTCAAAAAACTCTTTTATAAAATAATTTAAACAACCTTTTAAGTGACCCATATTTATGCCATTATCTATATGGAGACCTTCAACTTGATGAAACATTGGAGAATGTGTTTGATCACTATCGGATCTATAAGTTCTACCAGGCGCAATAATCTTAAATGGTGGTTTATCATTCAACATAGTTCTTATTTGAACAGGAGAAGTATGAGTGCGTAATAGTCTTTCTTTTTTTTCATCAAGATAAAATGTATCATGCATGTCCCTTGCAGGATGATTATCTGGAGTATTTAATGCAGTAAAATTATTATACTCATTTTCAACATCTGGACCTTCTTCAATACTAAAACCTATTTCAGAAAAAATAGACGATATTTCATCAATTGTTTGGGAAACTGGGTGAATTTTTCCTCTAACAAAATTTCTTTCAGGTAATGTTACATCAATTTTTTCTTTTTCTAATTTTTTATTAATTTCTACATTTTGAATTTCATCTAGTTTAAATTCTATTAAATTTTGTAATTCATCTTTAATAACATTTAGATCTGAAGCAAATTTTTTTCTTTCACTCTCAGCAATAGATCCTATTTTTTTAAATTGTGATGAGACCAGTCCATTTTTTCCAAATAGTTCGGACTTTATTTTGTTTAGTTCTAAAAGATTTAGTTTACCATTTAGTTTTGAAAGATATTCATCTTTTATTTTTTTAAGATCAGACATCTTTACAGATTATTTCTTCGGTGAAATAAAACAATAGTGAAGATTAATTTAAAGCAGATTGTGCTTTTTGAACTATAGTTTTAAAAGCTTCTGGGCTATCATAAGCGATTTCTGCTAAAATTTTTCTATCAATTGTTATTCCACATTTATTCAATCCATTAATAAACTTAGAATAAGTTAAACCTTCAGCCCTCACACCAGCATTAATTCTTTGTATCCAAAGGGACTTAAAATCTCTTTTTTTATTTCTTCGATCTCTGTAAGCATATTGCATAGCTTTTTCCATTGCTTGCTTTGCAACTCTAATCGTATTTTTTCGTCTGCCCCATTGTCCTTTGACAGCTTTTAAAACTTTTTTATGTTTTGCTCGGCTAGTTACACCTCTTTTAACTCTTGCCATTTTATCCTCTTAAACTGTAGGGCATATACGATTTAACGATTTTACCATCTTGTTTTTTCATCGTTGTTGTGCCTCTTAACTTACGTATTTGCGAATTTGTTCTTTTAATCATGCCATGTCTTTTACCAGCTTGAGCAGTCATAACCTTACCTCTGGCTGATATCTTAAATCTTTTTTTTGCTGAGCTTTTAGTTTTAAGTTTTGGCATAATTTCTGCGAGGTTATACAAAGAATGATTTAAATTTACAACCTTAATTAAAGCTTATAATGGTTGAATTACCATAATCATCTGCTTACCATCAAACTTTGGTTGCAATTCTACCTTACTCACTTCTTTCATGTCTTCTTTAATTTTGGTCATTAATTGATTGCCTAAATGAGAATGTTGAAGCTCTCTTCCTTTAAATCTAATAGTAAATTTAACTTTATCACCTTTAGATATAAATTTTTTAGCATTTTTTACTTTAAATTCATAATCATGGGTCTCTGTAACTGGTCTCATTTTAATTTCTTTAAGTAAAACTATTTTTTGTTTTTTTTTTGCAAGGTTAGCTTTTTTTTGAGAATCATATTTAAACTTACCCATATCCATAATTTTACAAACTGGGGGTTTAGCATTTGGTGAAATCTCAATTAAGTCTAGGCCTTGGTTTTTAGCAATTGATATAGCCTCATTGGTACTCAGAATTCCTAAATTCTCTCCATCATTAGTTATTACCTGAACATCTGGAGATGAAATTCTATTATTAGACCTTGGTCCTCTATCCTTAGTTCTTTTTTGGAAATAATTTTGTTTGAAATCTGCCACTTAATTTGAAGAAGCTTTGTTTAAAGCTGAGAAAGTTTTTAAAAATAAATTTAAATCCATATTTTCTTGTTTATTAGAGTCCAACCTTCTAATAGTTACTGAGTTACTGTCAACTTCTTTTTTACCACAAATTAATAAAATAGGTATTTTTGCAAGAGAATGATCTCTAATTTTATAGTTTAAATTATGTTTCTTTAAGTCAACAAAAGAACTTATCCCTGATTGATTTATTTTTTTTGAAACTTTGATCGCATAATCATCAAAATCATCAGAAATTGGAATTACAACAGTTTGAAGAGGTGAAATCCAAAAAGGAAATTTGCCAGCATAATGTTCTATAAGAATTCCAATAAATCTCTCTAATGAACCAAATAATGCTCTGTGCAACATCACAGGAACTTTTTTTGTGCCATCTTTATCTACATAAGAGGCATCTAGTCTGCCAGGTAAATTTAAATCCACTTGAAGAGTTCCACATTGCCAATCTCTTCCAATAGCATCTCTTAAAACAAATTCTATTTTTGGTCCATAAAAGGCTCCTTCACCTTTATTAATACTATATTCTAGTTTTGATGCTTTAACAGCAGCTAATAAAGATGCCTCTGCTTTATCCCATACCTCATCATCACCAACCCTTATTTCAGGACGATCTGCATATTTTAGTATTACATTTTCAAAACCTAGATCTTTATAGATATCTAGAATCAAATTTGTAACATTTAAACATTCACTTGTAATTTGTTCTTCCGAACAAAAAATATGTGCATCATCTTGGGTAAATGCTCTTACTCTTAGCAATCCATGTAGGGCACCTGAAGGTTCATATCTATGAACTTTACCAAACTCTGTAATTCTTAGAGGAAGATCTCTGTAACTTTTAAGGCCTTGATTAAAAACTTCTATATGTCCTGGACAATTCATTGGTTTAATTGCAAATACTTTTTCATCAGGAGTCTTGGATGTATACATATTTTCTCCATATTTTTCCCAATGACCAGATTTTTCCCATAATAATCGATCTAAAACTTCAGGTGTATTTACCTCCTTATATCCAGCAGCATCTTGTCGTGCTCTCATATAATTTATTAGTTTTTGAAATAGTGACCAACCCCTTTCATGCCAAAAAACAGAGCCTGGACTCTCTTCCCTAAAATGAAATAGATCCATCTCTTTACCCAATTTTCTATGATCTCTTTTTTCAGCTTCTTCAATTCTTTTTAAATAAGTATCCAAGTCTTTCTGACTTGCCCAGCTTGTTCCATATATTCTTTGAAGCATTTCATTATTTGAATCACCTCTCCAATAAGCACCTGATACTTTCATTAATTTAAAATATTTTCCAATTTTTCCAGTTGAAGATAGATGTGGTCCTCTACAAAGATCGTGCCATTCTCCATGAAAATATACTGTTACTTCTTCTTCTTTAGGAATACTTTCTATTAGCTCAGCTTTGTAATGTTCTCCTTTCTTCTTAAAATGTTCAATTGCTTTATCTCTATCCCAAACTTCTCTTTTTGTAACTTCATCACGATCTACAATTTCCTTCATCTTATTTTCAATCTTTACCAAATCTTCTTCTGTGAAAGGTTCTTTCCTTGCAAAATCGTAATAAAAACCATTTTCAATCACTGGACCAATAGTAACTTGAGTTCCTGGAAATAACTCTTGAACAGCCATAGCTAAAATATGAGCTGTATCATGTCTTATAGTTTCAAGGCCTTCCTGATTTTTTGAAGTAAAAATTTTTACTTTGCAGTCTTTATCTATTACATAATCTAAATCTTTTAATTGACCATCCACTCCAATTACTACAGCTTGTTTAGCAAGTGACTTGCTTATTTTTTCTGCAATTTGTAATCCTGTAACTTTATTAGGAAAATCTAAATTATTCCCATCTGGTAATGTAATATTAGGCATCTAATTTATTAACTTTTTATATTCTGAATATGTAGAAAAACACATTTTTTCAACATTAAATTTATTAACAACATTTTTTCTACCTTCAATACCTAAGGATTTTATCGTTATTTCATCCAAATTTAATACTTTAAGAATTTTTTCACTTAAAGATTTTGCATCACCAGATGTAAATAAATAACCCGTTTTTTCATCAATAACTGTCTCATTTGATCCACCTAAATTACTAGCAATTATAATCTTTTGCATAGATTGTGCTTCAACAGATACTCTACCAAAAGCTTCTGGCTCAGTAGAAGCAGATACAATAATATCAGATACTTTATAGGCTAATGCCATATCTTTACAAATATCAATGAATTTTACTTGTTTGGTCATTCTAAATTGTTCCGTTAAACGGACTAACTTTTTTTTATATAAATCTCGGCCTTGATCATTACCTAATATAACAGCATAAAAAGCTTCGTAACCTAGTTGGATGTTTACTAAATTTATAGCCTCTAAAAATAATTCTTGCCCCTTCCAAGAAGTTAAACGTCCAGGCATTAAAATTATTTTTTTATTTTCATTAATTTCCCATTTTTTTAATAATTTATTTTCTTCGGATTCTATTTTTGTACTAAGATCAAAATAATCAACATTGATACCTCTAAAAATAACTAATAATTTTTTCTTATCATTTAAAAGCTTCGAATAATTTTCTTTTATGTGAGAAAATATAAAATTAGATCCAGCTATAATCAAATCTGATCTAACCATGACAGAATTATAAAATTTTTTCATCTTATTATCAAAATTATAAGTACCATGAAAAGTTGTTACAAATTTTCTTTTAGTCATTTTAGTAGCAAATAAACACGACCAAGCAGGTGCTCTACTTCGAGCATGCACTATTTGTATATTATTCAATAAAATAATTACAATTAATGCAATTGCATTAAATAAAATTAATAAAGGATTTTTACTATGAACAGGAAGTTTAATTAATTTTACTTTTTTTTTATCTACATATTTAGTTAAATCACCGCCGCTAGTAATTATAAAAGACTTACAATTATTTTCTGGCAAATAATGTGCAATATCATAGCAGCCTGTTTCGGCACCTCCATACCCTAGTTTTGGAATTACTTGTAAAACTTTTAAATTAGATGACATCTGTTATGATTATATATTAATAGAATTTACTATGAAACTCTTATAATGAAATTCAATTACTATAAATTATCAAATTCAAAAAAAATCAGATATTTAATGAACTATAAAAAAAATAGTTCCTACATTGTATTTCTTCATGGTTTTAAGTCTGATCTAGAGGGAAAAAAGCCAAAAGCTTTTTTAAATTTTGCAAAAAAAAACAAACTAGGGTTTTTAGCAATTGAATACTCTGGTCATGGAAAATCATCTGGTAAATTTATTAATGGAAATATTTCTAAATGGAGCAAAGAGACTAGATTGTTAATCAAAAAAATAGTAAAGAAAAATCAAATAATTTTTGTTGGATCAAGTATGGGGTCCTGGATAGCTCTTAATCAATTTAAAAATTATAAAAAACAAATTATAGGTTTTTTAGGTATCGGGTCTGCTCCTGAATTTTTAGAAAACTTGATGTGGAAAAAATTTTCTGAAAAAATGAAAAATGAAATTATAAAAAATGGAATTATCAATTTGAAACATGGGGAATATGAATACCCAATTACCCATCAACTAATTAAAGATGGAAGAAAAAACAAGGTTTTAAACAGATCTATTTTGGAAAAAATAAAAGTTACTATGGTTCATGGAGAAAAAGATAAATCTGTTCCAAAAACTTATTCAAAAAAAGTTTTGAAAATTTTTAAAAAAGCTGAAAAAAGATTAGTCATTATAAAAAATGGAAACCATAGTTTATCCACAAAAAATTGGCTCAAAAGATTAATTAAAGAATTAAGTTTAATTATTAACTAACTTTTTTAACCATTTTTTTTAAAGTTATTGGATTCTCAAGTTTATCTAGCATCTCTTTAGGACATACTTGAACAAAATTTTTTATTTCATTATCAATATTATCTAAAATTTTTTTTGAAAGTTGAGAATTTGTCTCTTGATAATGTTCATTAATTAAATCTTTTAAATAATTAATCCAATATTTTGTCTCTACATATTGCCAAATAACTGACTCTTCATTTACTTTTTTTTCAAAGTCTTTTGATTTATCATAAATAAAAGCCATCCCACCAGTCATGCCAGCTGCAAAATTATCTCCAACATTTCCAAGTATTACTACTGTTCCACCAGTCATATATTCACATCCATTGGAGTCGCATCCTTCTATAACGGCAATTGCTCCAGAATTTCTAACTGAAAATCTCTCACCTGCTTGACCAGCTGCAAAAAGTTTTCCTGATGTTGCTCCATATAAAACTGTATTTCCAATAATTGTATTTTCATTAGACACTAAATTACTTTCGTCAGGTAGCTTTATTATTATTGAGCCACCAGATAAACCTTTTCCCACATAGTCATTTGCATCACCTTTTAAAACTAATTTTAGACCTTTTATAGAAAATGCCCCAAACGATTGTCCAGCTGAACCCTTAAAATTTAATGTCAAAAAACTTTCATCAAGTTTTTCATATCCATATTTTTTATAAAGATGATGAGAAATTCTAGTTCCAACAGCTCTATTAGTATTTTTAATTAAATATTCTTTTTCAATTTTTCCAGAATTATATAAAGTTTTTTCTATTTCTGGCCAAATTTCTTGGTCTAATGTATTTGGCACAGGATTTATTTCTGAAGCTTCACAATATCTTTTATTTTCTCCTGAGTCTGCTTGAACAAATAATGGACTCAAATCAAGATCATCTAGATTTGACGAGGCTTTACTTACCTGCATTAATAGATCTGTTCTTCCAATAATTTCATTTAAAGATTTAAAACCCAATTCTGCTAAAATTTCTCTTACTTCACTAGCAATAAAGGTAAACAAATTTACAATTTTATCTGGTGTTCCAGTAAATTTTTCTCTCAGTTTTTTATCTTGGGTACAAACTCCAACTGGACAGGTATTAGAGTGACACTGTCTAACCATAATGCATCCCATTGCTACTAAAGCAGTAGTTGCAACTCCATATTCCTCTGCTCCCATCATGGCAGCAACTACAACATCTCTACCAGTTTTAATTCCACCATCAGTTCTTAATGTAACTTTATGTCTTAGATTATTTAGAGTTAGAACCTGATTAGCCTCAGTAAGTCCCATTTCCCATGGTATACCTACATATTTTACACTAGTTTGAGGGGTGGCCCCTGTTCCTCCATTATGTCCAGAAATCAAAATAATATCTGCTTTAGCTTTTGCAACACCCGCAGCGATTGTTCCAACGCCTGAAGATGCTACAAGCTTAACTCCAACTCTAGCATTAGGATTTACTTGTTTAAGGTCATAAATTAATTGAGCTAAATCCTCAATAGAATAAATATCATGGTGTGGTGGTGGTGAAATTAAAGTTACTCCCGGAGTTGAATGTCTTAGTCTTGCTATTTCTTTAGTAACTTTAAATCCTGGTAATTGTCCACCTTCACCTGGTTTTGCTCCTTGAGCAATTTTAATTTCAATTTCATTGCAATTATTTAAGTAATTTATTGTTACACCAAATCTTGCTGATGCAATTTGTTTTACTCTAGAGTTTGCACTATCTCCATTATCTTGAGTGTGAAATCTACTCTGATCTTCACCACCTTCTCCACTGCAAGAAGCCCCTTTAATTCTATTCATTCCAATTGCTAAAGTTTCATGAGCTTCTTTTGATAGAGCTCCATGAGACATACTTCCACTTCCAAATCGTCTTAATATTTTTTTTATTGGTTCTACTTCGTTAATGTTGATCGGAGGACCTAATTTTTTTTTTCTAAAATTTATTAGATCTCTTAAATTTATTGGTGGTAAATCATAAATACCTTTTGCATATTTTTTATAAGCTTCATAAGAATTTGATCCAACTGCATTTTGTAATAAATGAATTAATCTTCCTTGATATTGATGTGTTTCTCCATTTTTTCTATATCTATAAATTCCACCGATGGGTAAAACAGTATCTGTTGTTTCAAAAGCTTCCTTGTGAATTACTCTTATTTTTTTTTCAATACCCAACAGGCCAATTCCAGAAATCTTAGAAATTATTCCTGGAAAAAAATCATCTACGATAGTTCTGCTTAGCCCCACTGTTTCAAAATTACAACCACCCCTGTAAGAGCTTAAAACTGAAATTCCCATCTTAGACATTATCTTTAATAAGCCAGCATTTACTGATTTTATGTATCTTTCTATACATTCATCAAAACTGAATTGGCCAAATAATTTCTTTTCAAATCTTTGATATAAACTATCAAATGCAAGATAAGGATTAACTGTAGTTGCTCCTACCCCAATTAAAGTTGCAAAAGAATGCGTATCTAACGCTTCACCAGACTGAACATTTATTGAAACGTATCCTCTTAATTTTTTTTTAATTAAAAATGAGTTGACTGCTCCAACACATAATAACATTGGAATTGGAAGTTTTTCTTGCGATAAATTTTTATCACTTAATATTAATTGTGTAATACCTTGTCTTACAGCAATCTCAGCCTCCTTTTGTAAATTGTCAATTGCAGATGCTAGTGTCTTTTTTTTTGAAAAAGTACAATCTATTTCTACTGAATTCTTTCCAAAAAAATTAATAAATTTTCCAAACTGTGTATTTGATAGAATTGGGCTATTTAATACATAAATATTTTCTTTTGTTAAGGTATCGAAATCTAAAATATTTCCAAGATTCCCAAACCTTGTCTTTAAACTCATAACTTTATTTTCTCTTAAAGAATCAATTGGAGGATTGGTTACTTGGCTAAAATTTTGTCTAAAAAAATGGTATAAAGGCCTATATTTATCTGACAAAACAGCTAAGGGAGTATCGTCTCCCATTGACCCTGTTGCTTCTTTAGCATCCTCAGCCATAGGGTGCAAAATTAACTCTAGATCCTCAAGACTAATTCCAAAAGAATGTTGTCTTCTTCTCAAATCTTCACCCGAAAAATTATTTTTTTCGTTTGAAATTATTAATTTGTCATCAAGATCAACTATCTGAGAGTTAAAGTGTTTATATTCTTTAGCTAAGTAATCTTTTATCTTTTCATTGTTAAAGACTTTTCCTTTTTCAATTCTTACTCCTATAATTTCACCTGGTCCTAATCTACCTTTTGTTATTATTTTTTTTTCATTTAATTCGAACATTCCTGTTTCTGAGCCAGCAAATAAAAATTTGTCTTTAGTGATTGTATATCTCAATGGCCTTAAACCATTTCTATCATTAGCAGCAATAACCCATTCATTATCTGTTGCTGCTATAGCAGCTGGTCCATCCCAAGGTTCCATTGTACTATTTAAAAAATTGAATAACTGCTGATTAGATTTTGAAAGTGTTTTACTTTTTTTTGACCAAGCATCAGGAACTAACATCAATTTTGCAAGGGGTGCTGGTTGACCAGATATATTTAATAATTCAAAAACATTATCTAAAGCAGCAGAGTCTGATGCGCCCTTTTGAATTACAGGTTTAAGATTATTTACATTTTCAAATAATGGACTATTCATTTCTTCTTCATGAACTTTCATCCAATTTTTATTTCCCCTATAAGTATTTATTTCTCCATTATGTGCTATAGCTCTAAAAGGTTGAGCTAAATTCCAACTTGGTGCTGTGTTGGTGGAAAATCTTTGATGAAAAATTGCATATCTAGATATAAATCTTTCATCTTTAAGATCTAAATAAAAATCGGCTATACTTTCAGCCAAAAACATACCTTTATAAATAATTGATTTAGAACTTAATGAGCATACATAAAAATTGTTTAGAGATAAATTAAGAGCTTTATTTTCTATTTTTCTTCTAGTTTCATATATTTTTCTCTCTAATTCTTTATTTAACAAATTTTGATCATTAGACTTAAAAAGTACTTGAATAATTTCTGGCATTGTTTGAAAAGCTTTAACACCCAAAACTTTTGAATTAACCGGAACCTGTCTCCACCCAAAAATATTAAAATTATTTTTTGTTAGTTCACTTTCGACTATTGTTTTACAACTTTCTTGTGCGTCATAATCATTTCTCGGTAAGAAAATCATACCAACGCAAATTTCACAATCATCATATTTGTGGCCTGTTACTTCTACTTTTTCTATAAAAAAATCTTTTGGAATCTCTACATGTATTCCAGCCCCATCTCCTGTTTTACCATCTGCGTCTACTGCACCTCTGTGCCAAACAGCTTTTAATGCTTCAATTCCATATTTAACCACTTGCCTTGATTTTTTACCCTCTGTAGAGGCAACTAAGCCCACTCCACATGCGTCATGCTCCATTTCTTTTGAATAGACATGATTTTTTTCAAGTAATTTTAAATTTTTATAATATTTTTTCATTAAGCTACTTTTGCTTTTTGGGCTACTTTAGTTTCTAAATATTTTTTAATAGAAGATGCAGCATCTCTTCCATCTTTAATTGCCCAAACAACTAAAGAAGCTCCTCTAACTATATCTCCAGCGGCAAAAACTCCTTCTAAATTGGTCTCCATAGTGTCAAAGTCAGTTTTGATTGTTCCCCATTTTGAGACTTGTAATTCTTGTGAATCAAATAAATTTGGTAAATTTTCTGGATCAAAACCTAGGGCCTTAATAACCATATCAGCTTTAATTTCAAAATTTGATCCTTTTTTAATTTCAGGCCTTCTTCTTCCACTTTCATCAGGATCTCCTAATTGAATCTTGTCTACAATCAAACTTTCAATTTTACTAGTTCCCTTAAATTCTTTTGGACTTGATAGCCAAACAAATTCTACACCTTCTTCTTCTGCATTTGAAACTTCTCTCGCTGAACCTGGCATATTTTCTTTATCTCTTCTGTATAAACATTTTACTGATTTTGCTTTTTGTCTTATAGAAGTTCTAACACAATCCATAGCTGTATCACCTCCACCTATAACCACTACATCCTTTCCTTCAGCGTTTAAAACTCCTTTATCAAATAACTCAACTTCATCACCTAATCCTTTTCTATTAGAGGCAGTTAAAAATTCCATCGCTGGAAAAATGTTATTTAAATCATTTCCAGGTAAGTTAATCTCTCTAGCTTTATAAACTCCAGTTGCGATCAATAAGGCATCATGTTTTTTTCTTAATTGTTCTAAATTAGAATCTTTTCCTACTTCAAAATTTTGAATAAATTCTATCCCACTTTCATCTAGGAGTTTTGTTCTTCTCTGTACTACAAATTTTTCTAATTTAAAATTAGGTATTCCATAGATTAAGAGACCACCTGGTCGATCATAGCGATCATAAATGGTGATTTTATAACCACATTTTCTTAGTTGTTCAGCAGCTGCTAGTCCAGCTGGTCCAGCTCCTATAATTCCTATGCTTTGATTTTTTTCATTTTTAATCTTTAATGGTTTAATCCATCCTTTCTCCCAAGCAGTATCCGTAATATATTTTTCAACTGAACCAATAGTAACTGTTCCATGACCAGACTGTTCTATTACACAATTTCCTTCGCATAATCTGTCCTGTGGACATATTCTTCCACAAACCTCAGGCATATTATTAGTACTTTGTGACAATTCATAAGCCTCTTGAACTCTCCCCTCTGCAGTTAATTTTAACCAATCTGGAATATTATTACTTAAAGGGCAATGAATCTGACAAAATGGAACTCCACACTGAGAGCATCTACTTGATTGTTCTTTTGCTTTGTCTTTAATAAACTGGTTATATATTTCCTTAAAATCTGATTTTCTATTTTCAACATCTCTTTTAGGTGGATTTTGTTGACCTATTTTTACAAATTTTAACATTTTATCAGTCATAATTTTTTTTGAATATAAAGCAAAATATACATTGTTTTTACTAGTAAAAGAATTATTTAGGTCAGTATTTATGACCTAATTTTAACTATAATCACCTTTAAATAAAGAAATTTTAATAATTGCATATCTAATATTCGAAAATCGAATTGTTTAAAATGAATATTTTTTAAGTTACCACAATTATATGTTCCAAGATTTTATAGAAATACTAATACTTTCAGCTATCCAAGGAATATCTGAGTTTTTACCAATCAGTTCATCAGCACATTTAATATTAATATCAAACTTTTACGATTTTAGATCTAGTTCATTATTGATTGATATTAGTTTACATCTAGGATCTTTATTTGCGATAATATTTTATTTTAAAAATGAATTATTTGACCTTAAAAATAATCAAAAAATTTTAATTCTTTTAATCATTGGCTCAATACCCCTTATCATTTTTGGGTACTTGCTATACACAACTGATCTAATCTATTTATTTAGAAATCCAAAGATTATTGCTTTTACAACTTTATTTTTTGGAATAATACTTTATTTTGCGGACCAAAGAAAAATTGAAAAAAATATTTCAGCAAATTTAAATTTTAGATCAATATTGTTTATTGGTTTATTTCAGATACTTGCTTTAATTCCAGGTGTAAGTAGGGCAGGTATTACAATTACTGCTGCGAGATTTCTCAAATTTAATAGAGTTGATGCTAGCAAAATTTCTTTTTTATTATCCATCCCTGCACTTACTGGTGCAAGTTTTCTAGAATTAAAGGATATAATTAATCATTCAATTGAAATAAATTTAATTATATTTGTTGCAATTATATTATCATTTTTATTTTCTTTTATTACTGTTAAATTCTTTTTAAAATATATAGAAAAATTTTCATTAAATATTTTTGTAATATACAGAATTATCGTTAGTTTAATTTTATTTAAATTAATTTATTTTTAAGCTACCTTTTTTACCAAAGGCAATAACTGAGATAATAAAACACCACATAAAATAAAAAAACATCCTAATAAATTATTAATGTTAAGTAATTGATTTAATAAAAACCAAGCTGCTATAGTTGCAAAAACACCTTCTAAAGAAAAAATTATAGCTGCTGGAGCAGGTGTAATATTTCTTTGAGCATATATTTGAAGTACAAAAGCAAGTCCTCCGGATAAAATACCGGCATATAAAATTGAATTTATTTCATTTAAAATGTTTTCAAAAATAAATTCTTCGTATATTGATCCGATGATAAAAGAAAATAAAGAAACAATTAAAGTTTGTGTAGCTCCAACTGTTAGTGGTAGATTATATTTTTTAACCATAAGTCCTGTAAAGATTATATGAGTGCTCCAAAATAAAGCTCCAAGTACAACTAGAGTGTCCCCAAGTCTAATTGTAGCATCTTGAAAATTTGTAAGCAAGTAACCTCCTATCACACATAAAAAAACTGAGGGCCAAACACTCCAATGGATAGACTCTCTTTTAAATATAAAAATTATTATCGGTACCATTGGTACATAAAAAATTGTAAAAAAAGCTGCATTAGCAACATCTGTATAAAGAAGAGCGACTTGTTGGAGTGCTGATCCTAAAAAAAGGGATATACCTATTAAAAATGAAAGAATAAAAAATGTTTTTTTATCTATTCTAATTTCAGATTTTATTTTTTTTGCTTCAAACCAAAAAGCTAGAGGTATTATAGCTAAAAAACCAACAAAAAATCTCACAGCATTAAAAGTAAAAGGGCCTATGTCATCCATTCCTGTATCCTGTGCTATAAATGTAGTGCCCCAAATAAAAGTGCAAAGAAGAGCACTAAATAATGAAACAGTTTTGGACATGATTTTTTATACAGCTAACTTATAAGCAAAATTTTTTCCTAAATTTTCTTTTAATTCATTATTAAATCTAGATGCTTCTGCTCCATCTATTATCCTGTGATCATAAGAGAGTGACAATGGTAACATTATTCTGTTAACAAATTTTCCTTCTATAAAAACTTGCTTCCTTTGTGACTTTCCTATTCCTAAAATAGCAACCTCTGGAAAGTTAATAATTGGAGTGAAAAATGAACCACCTATTCCACCAAGACTTGTTATGGTCATTGATCCTCCAAATAATTCTTTTTTATCAATTTTAAGCTTTCTACATTTTTCACTCAATTCTTTGAGCTCATCAGCTATTAATGAAATATTCTTATTATTTACATTCCTAACTTTAGGCACCATTAAACCATTTTGTGTGTCTACCGCTATACCAATATGATAATATTTCTTTAAAGTCATTTTTCCTTTTTCAACTTCATCAATTGATGAATTAAAATTAGGAAATTTTTTTAATGATGCAACTAAAGCTTTAATAATAAAAGCTAATGGAGTTATTTTTTTTTTTTCACCTGTATAAATATCTGTAAGTGAAGTTCTAAATTCTTCCATTTCTGTGATGTCTGCCTCATCATGATTGGTAACATGGGGTATATTAGTCCATGAGTTCATTAAGTATCTAGAAGAAAGTTTTTTAACTCTTGGGATATCTTTTACTTCTATTTCTCCAAATTCTGAATGCAAATATTCTAATTTAATTTTTTGTTCATTTTTAATCTTAACTTCCTTATTTTGACTAGATTTATTAGAAACAAATAACTTAATATCACTCTCTGTAACTCTTCCGTTTCTTTCGTTACCTCGAACTTTATTAATATCAACTCCAAGTTCTCTTGCAAATTTTCTTACTTTTGGGGAAGCAGATACTATTGAATAAGTTTCATTTTCAGTCATCTTATAATTTTGTAGGCATTGGTTTTTCAGTGTCTATTTTATATTTTTTTATTGCATCTTTTGCATATTTTGATGTCAAAAGTTGTTCCTTGGCTAATATACTCAATCCATATGTAACAATATGTTCTTTATCAACTTCAAAAAATTTTCTTAATTTGGTTCTTGTATCACTTCTTCCAAATCCATCTGTTCCTAAAGAATAAAAACTTTTATTAATATAAGGTCTTATCTGATCTGAATTCATTCTCATATAATCTGAAGCTGCTAATATAGGACCTTCAGTATCTCCTAAACATTTTTCAACAAATGATTTTTTTTGATCCTTATCTGGATTTAGAAGGTTATACCTTTCAATTTCTAACCCATTTCTTCTTAATTCGTTAAAACTTGTAACACTCCAGATTTCACTATCTATTTTATATTCCTTCTGTAATATTTCTGCACCAGCTATCATTTCTCTAAGGATCGATCCTGAGCCAAGAAACTGAATTTTTGTTTTTTTGTATTTGTTAAATTCTTTAATCTTGTACATTCCATTTAAAATTCCTTCTTCGCATTTTTTATCTTTTGGCATTTCAGGATGTGGGTAATTTTCGTTCATTGTTGTAATGTAATAAAAAATATTCTCATTTTTTTCATGCATTCTTCTTAATCCTTCTCTAAAAATAACAGCAAGTTCATAATGAAAAGTTGGATCATAAGAGACACAATTGGGAATAGTTGATGCCATCAAGTGACTGTGACCATCTTGATGTTGTAATCCCTCACCAGCTAATGTTGTTCTGCCAGCAGTTGCTCCAATTAAAAAACCCCGAGATTGACTATCTGCTCCTGCCCAAGCAAAATCACCGATCCTTTGAAAACCAAACATAGAATAAAATAAATAAATAGGTATCATTTCTATATCATGATTGGTGTATGAGGTTCCTGCTGCAATCCAAGATGACATTGCTCCTGCCTCAGTTATTCCTTCTTCTAAAACTTGACCACTTTTTTCTTCTCTATAGGAACTCAGTTGAGCAGCATCTTCTGGTTCATACTTTTGGCCTTCATGAGCATATATTCCAATTTTTTGAAAAAATCCTTCCATACCAAATGTTCTTGCCTCATCAGGAATAATAGGAACTAATCTTTGTGCTAAATTTTTATCTCTAAGTAAATTTGTTAACATTCTTACTAAAGCCATTGTAGTAGACATTTCCTTTTTTCCTGTGGACTCTTTCATATTATCAAAAATATTTTTTGGTGGTGCTTTGATAGGTTTAGCATATGTAGTTCTTTCTGGAATAAATCCGCCAAGTTGAAGTCTTCTCTCTTTAATGTACTTTATCTCTGGTGAATTTTGATCAGGTTTATAATATTCAATATTTCTTACTTGATCATCGTTTAATGGAACATCAAATCTATCTCTGTAATACATTAAATCATCTATATCTAATTTTTTAGTTTGATGAGTAGTATTTACACTTTCTCCACTTTTTCCCATGCCATAACCTTTAATAGTTTTAGCAATTACAACTGTTGGGCTTCCAATATTTTTTGAAGCCTTGTCGTAAGCTGCAAATACTTTATGGGGATCATGTCCACCTCTATTTAATCTCCAAATATCTTTATCAGATAGGCTCGAAATTAAATTTTTAGTTTCTTGGTATTTACCAAAAAACTTTTCTCTAACATAAGCACCATCTCTTGCTTTCATTGCCTGATATTCACCATCCACTGTTTCATTCATGGTTTTAACTAAATGTCCTGTTTTATCGTTTGCTAATAAAGAGTCCCAGTAAGATCCCCATATTACTTTAATTACATTCCACCCAGCACCTCTAAAAATTCCCTCTAATTCTTGAATAATTTTTCCATTTCCTCTAACAGGACCATCTAACCTTTGTAAATTACAATTAACAACAAAAATTAAATTATCTAATTTTTCTCTAGCTGCTAAACCAATAGCTCCTAAAGACTCAGGTTCATCCATTTCACCATCACCTAAGAATGCCCAAACTTTTCTTCCTTCATCTTTTATTAAACCTCTATTAATTAAATATTTCATATATCTTGCTTGATAAATTGCTAACATTGGACCTAAGCCCATAGATACTGTTGGGAATTGCCAAAAATTTGGCATTAACCATGGATGGGGATAAGATGATAGTCCCCCAGGATTTACTTCTTGTCTAAAACTATCCAATTGTTTTTCGCTAAGTCTTCCCTCTAGAAAAGCTCTTGCATACATTCCAGGCGCACTATGACCTTGGAAGTAAATTAAATCTCCCCCAAATTTATTATTTTTTGCTCTCCAAAAATGATTCATTCCGACATCATATAGGGTTGCTGCAGATGCAAATGTTCCTATATGCCCTCCGAGCTCAGGAAACTTTTTATTAGCTCTGACTACCATTGCAGCTGCATTCCATCTTATTAAAGATCTAATTCTTCTTTCAGTATTTTGGTCTCCATTAGATTTTTTTTCCTCACTAACAGGTATTGTGTTTATATATGGAGTATTTTGCGTATATGGAATATTTGCACCTTCTTTATAAGCTTTGTTAATTAATTCCTTAATAAGATAATGAGCTCTCTGGTTACCATCTTTTTCAATAACAGATGACAATGATTCTAACCATTCACTAGTTTCTAGAGGATCAATATCACCCTTATTTACTACCTGAATTATTTCAGATTTTTTTTCTCTTGCTTTTTCTGTCTCTTGTATGTTTCCAGTGGGTTTTTTTACTGATACTTTAGAAGCTTGTTCTTGAGAATTTTTTAAAGAAATCTCAGCTTCTTGAATTAAGTTTTCAGTATTTTTTGGAACTTCTTCTGAAGATGAAATGGCATCCTTTTTGCTTGATACTATTAAAAGCAAATCATCTTTCGAAACTTTATCTCCAACTTTTACCTCTATTTTTTCTATCTTACCCTCAATAGTAGATGGAATTTCAACACTTGATTTATCACTTTCAATAGTAACTATAGGATCATTCTTTTTGATTTCTTGTCCTTCTTTAACTAAGAGTTCAATTACCTCAACATTTTCAAATTCACCAATATCAGGAACTAATAATTTTTCAGACATTTGTTTATATTTATACACCATAAAACTATAGTAAATTGCAAATTTTAACACATTCTGATCAATTTTTGGACATTCTTAAATTGTAACTTATTCAAATGTTTAAAAAGTTATTAAATGTGCTCATCCAACCAAAAGTGAGTACTTATCTAGATGCTAGAACTTGGATACAAATGATTTTGTTAGAAGAGAAATATAGGAAAATTAATTCTTAATTTCTCTCAATACATAAGGCTATACCCATTCCTCCGCCTATACAAAGTGTGGCACAGCCTTTCTTTTTATTTTGCTTTTTCATTTCATGTAAAAGAGTAACTAATATTCTTGCTCCTGATGCCCCAATTGGATGACCAAGAGCTATAGCTCCTCCATTTACATTTACTTTATCCTCATCAATATTTAAATCCCGAATTACAGCAATACTTTGAGCTGCAAAAGCTTCATTAATTTCAAAAAGATCTATATCCTCTAATTTCCAATTTGCTTTTTTTAAGGCTTCTTTAACTGCCCCTATAGGTCCTAATCCCATTAGTGATGGCTCAACTCCAACTGAGGCCCATGATACTATTTTGGCCAATGGTTTAATCGATTTTTTTTTAGCTTCTTCCAATTCTGATAATAATAAAACTGCTGCTCCATCATTAATTCCAGAAGAGTTTCCTGGAGTAACTGTTCCATTTTCTCTAAAAACAGTTTCTAATTTTTTAAGATCTTCAATCTTTAAATTTTTTCTAGGGTGCTCATCTTTATCTAATAAGTGGTTATCTATATTAATTTCAACTAATTCATCTTTAAATTTATTCTGTTCTAAAGCCAGTTGAGCTTTGGCTTGAGATTTTAATGCAAAATCATCTTGCTCATCTTTGGAAATTTCATATTTCTCAGCAATATTTTCTGCCGTAACTCCCATATGATAATTATTGAATGCATCAATTAAGCCATCATAAATCATTGTATCAATCAATTTTTCTTCTGATATTTTTTTGTCTTTTCTATAAAATAAAGAATGAGGTGCTATTGACATATTTTCCTGACCTCCTGAAATAATATTTTTAGCATCTCCTAATTTAATTGATTGATAGCCAGAAATTACTGATCTTAAACCAGATCCACATACCTGATTAATTAAAAATGCTGGAATAGATTTTGACAAACCTGCATTAATAGAAGCTTGTCGAGCAGGATTTTGACCACAACCAGCTGTTAAAACTTGCCCTAAAATTACTTCATCAATTTCATCAATATTAATTTCTGATCTTTTTATAATTTCTTTAATTACTATTGCACCAAGCTTGTGAGCTTTAATATCTTTTAGTGACCCCTTGTAAGATCCTATAGGAGTCCTTATGGCATCAACAATTACAACTTCTTTATGTGTATTTCTCATTTTAGAAAGTGTTTTAAACAAGATATCTTAAAAAATGATAATACTATATAATAAAAAAAAATAACAATAAGCGCCTGTAGCTCAATTGGATAGAGCGCTTGGCTACGGACCAGGAGGTTCTGGGTTCGACTCCTAGCAGGCGCACCAATATATTTTGTAAACTTAAAACTTCCCTGTTTTTTTAACAAATTTAAAATATGCTAATGTTTTTGAAAAATAATATACACTTTTTTCAAATCTCAAAATTAATAAATTTAAAAAAATTTTTACAATATATTTATAAAATTTTTTTTTAATCTCTTTTAGTTTGCTATTGTTAATATCATTTTTATAATAATAATATAGTTCATCAAAAGTAAAATGGTAGTTTCTAAAAAAAATTTTTTTTAATTTATTATCTATTTTTAAATTGCCATGAACATGCTTTGCTTTTGAATTATAAACTTGTATTACGGATTTTTTGTTTTGTCTTATTCTTCTACATAATTCATCATCCATAAAATATATAAAAAAATTTTTATCTATAGATCCAATTTTCTTAATTTCTTCAACATTAAATAAGACAGCAGTTGTTATTACTGACTCTACGCATGCATCACCCTCTAACTTAAGTGGTGAAGATTTGTCACCGTTCTCTGGTAACAGGCCACCATTATAAGTTAAATTATCTTTTTCATCATAAAACGTAGGAGATGTTAAATAACAATCTTTATATTTGTTTTTGGCTTCTAAAAGTAAAAAAATGTTTTCTTCACTAATAAGACAATCTGCAGTCAAAAAAAAAATATACTCAGTTTCACATTCATTTATTCCTTGATATGCAGCTGATGCGAAACCTATGTTTTTTTCATTTAATATATATTTGTAAAAACTATGATTGGTATTTAATCTTTTTTTTAAATCTTTATCATTTGCATTGTCTATAATTATAGTTTTAAAATTTTTTATATTTCTTAAACAACTAATAATGGTTTCAAATTTTTCTTTGTATAAAATTACAACAACTGTGATTTTTTCTTGATAATGATTTAATTTGTTCATCTATGATTATTATTTCATTATTTTTTTAATATTCTGTTGGAGATTAATTTTATTTTATTTAGTTTAAAAAATTGAGTTATTAAATCATTTGATATCTGCATATTAATATTATAGTTATCAAAATTATTATGAAATTTAACGATAAAACATTCTTAAAGGAAAAAAACAAAATACTTATGTTTTATCCTTATATTTCATCAAAATCTGTAAAAAATGTTGGCAAAACAATTAAATCAAGATGGATAGGCCAAGGTCCAAAGGTTGAATTGCTTGAAAAAAAATTTTCAAATAAATTTTTAAACAATAAATATGCGTTAGCAACCGGATCTGGAACTGATGCACTGCATCTATCTTATATACTATCAAAAATTAAAAAAGATGATGAGGTAATTGTGCCAATATTTACATGTACTGCTACAAATATTCCTTTGCTTTATATTGGTGCTAAAATTGTTTTTGCAGATATAGATCCCAACAGCATGAATATTTGTACTAAATCAGTTGAAAAACTTATAACTAAAAAAACTAAAGCAGTGGTTTGTGTACATTATGGTGGACTTCCATGTGATATGAGTGAGTTAAAAAGAATTTCAAAAAAACATAATTTGATATTAATAGAAGATGTTGCTCAAGCTATAGGAGCAAAATATAAAAATAAAAATGTTGGAACTTTTGGAAATTTTTCTACATTTAGTTTTCAAGCTATAAAACATATCACTACTGGTGATGGTGGCTTGTTAACTGTTAAAAATAAAGATGATTATATCAAAGCTAAAAGAATAAGGTGGTTTGGAATAGACAGGGATAAAAAATATAAAGGTACTTGGTCAAATGATATTTTTGAAATAGGATACAAATATCAAATGACAGATATATCTGCAACACTTGGTCTAGACTCACTTTCTGAAATAAATGATATAATTAAGTATAGAAGAAAATTATATTTTAGATATTTACAAAATTTTTCTAAAAACTCAAAGATTAAAGTAATTGATGACTTTAATAATAATAAATTCCATGCAGCATGGTTGATTACTATAGCAATAGAAAATAAAGATTATTTACAAAAAAAATTAAATTCTAAAAATATAGAAGCTAATCAGGTTCATTTTAGAAATGATAAGTATACAATTTTTAAAAAATTTGCAAAAAATAAAAAATTTAAAAATATGGATTATTTAGAGGATAAATATTTAGTTTTACCTTTACACCACAAATTAAAAATTCGTGATATAGATCATATTTGTAATATAGTTAATAAAAATACTTAATAATTTTAATGTTAAGTTTAAAATAAAATGAAATTTTCAATACAAAATTCAGTAGTAATATTTTTTGCTTTTATATTTTTATTCTTATTAATTTTAACTTTAGTATTATAAAAAATATGTCAAAAGAATTTGAACAAATAAGTTTAAAACCAGGTTTTATGAAACACAATGGAGGTATTTTATTTAGAAACATCTCAGAAAATGAATATGAATTCAAATCTATAATAAACGAAAATCATCTAAATGCTGCAGGAATTACACATGGAGGATATTTATCAGCTTTAGTGGATGCAGGAGCAGGAACAGCCGCACATAGGTCGGCTGAAAATGCACCATGTGTAACAATATCATTAGACTTAAAATTTATCGGTGTATCAAAAGTAGGGGATGAAATTATTGGAAAAGTAAAAATTCTTAAAAAAACTAAAACACTTGTATTTCTATTCTGTGAGTTGAGAAGCAATAATAAGATAATTACTTCAGCTTCTGGGGTTTGGAAAATTATAAATATAAAATCATCAAAATTAGGACAAGGCGGTTAGTTTTTTTAATTTAAGATTTGTGTTAAGATTGATAAAATTTTAATCAAAATGAGAACTTTTTCCTCTAAGATTCGGTCATGTTATAGTCTATTTTTGTTCTTCAGCACCAACAACATCTGGTAGGTTTTTTTTAAGATATACTAAAGATAGAAATGAATAAAAACAAAATCACAGCTATTCTTGGACCAACTAATACTGGAAAAACCCATCTTGCTATAGAGACCATGTTATCTTTTGACAGTGGGATGATCGGTTTTCCACTTAGACTACTAGCAAGAGAAGTATATGACAAAGTAATTAAAGAAATCAGAAATGATAAAGTTGCCTTAATAACTGGTGAAGAGAAAATTATTCCTACAAATGCAAAATATTATATTTGTACAGTTGAATCTATGCCAATAGATAAAAATCTAGATTTCGTTGGAGTTGATGAAATTCAAATGTGTTCTGATCATGAAAGGGGTCATATTTTTACAGATAGATTACTAAACATGAGAGGTAATAAGCTAACAATGTTAATGGGGTCGATTACAATCAAAAATATTATTTCAAAATTGGATGATGATATTGAATTTATTAATAGAAATAGATTGTCTAAGCTCACTTATACAGGACATAAAAAAATTTCTAGAATTAATAGAAAGGCAGCAATTATTGCATTTTCTGCTGAGGAGGTTTATGCGATTGCAGAATTACTTAGGAGACAAAAAGGAGGTGCAGCTATTGTAATGGGTTCATTAAGTCCTAAAACAAGAAATGCACAAGTTGAATTATATCAATCAGGTGATGTAGATTTTTTAGTTGCAACTGATGCTATAGGAATGGGAATTAACATGGATTTAGATTATGTGTATTTTTCCAATTTTAAAAAATTTGATGGAAAAAAATTAAGAAAATTAAATCTATCAGAGATTGGACAAATAGCAGGGAGAGCAGGTAGATATCTAAATGATGGCAATTTTGGTATCACAGGAGATTGTAAAGAATTAAAAGCTGAAGATGTAGATTTATTAGAAAATCATAAATTTGAAGAAATTAGAACTTTATTTTGGAGGAATTCAAACTTAAATTTTAATAATTCATACAGCTTAATTAAATCATTAGAAGAAAAACCAAATAAAGATTGGTTGAGAAAGATACATGAATGTGAAGACGAAAAAGCTTTAAAATTTTTTTTAAGGGACAAAAATTTGAAAGATATAAAATTTAATCCTAATACACTTAAATTATTATGGGAATGTTGTCAGATCCCTAATTTTATAAAAAAAACTTATGGAAACCACATCGAGGTAATTGAAAATGTATTTAAGTTCTTAAGTAGTAAAAAAGGTAAGATTTCAGAAGAATATATGAGATTACAGCTTATTAAATTAGATAAATTAGAAGGAAATGTCGATTCTTTATCAAATAGAATTGCAAATGTGAGAACTTGGTCTTATGTTTCAAATAAAAAAAATTGGATTGAAAATCAAGATTATTGGATAGAGAAAACAAAATTATTAGAAGATAAACTTTCAGATCGACTTCATGAGGAACTTACAAAAACATTCATTGACAAAAGAGCTAGTGTGCTCGCAAGGGGTTTAAAACAAGATATGAAATTCAAAACAGAAATTTTTGAAAATAATGATATTAAAATTGATGATCAATTTATTGGCAAAATTAAAGGGTTAAGATTAGAACTTGATCTTAAAAAAGGGTCTTTAGAAACAGATATTAAATCACTTAAAAAAGCTGCCAGACAAACAATCGGTCCTGAATTAGAAAAAAGAATTCAAAACATAATTGATACTGGTTTGGTAGAATTAAGTAATGATTTTAAAATATATTGGAACAAATTTGCAATTGCGAAATTAATGCCTGGTAATGACTATTTAAATCCAAATTTTGAACTAATAGTTGATGATATGTTGGAGCAGAATCAAAGAAAAAAATTATATGAGTTTCTTGATAAATTTATAAAAAATAAAGTTAATACGATCTTAGAAAGCTTGATAGATCTTAAAAATCTTAAAGATAAAAATTCTTCAATTAAAGCTTTAGCGTTTCAACTTTATGAAAATAATGGAGTTTTAAAAAGGGAAAATGTTTCTGAATATTTAAAAATCTTAGGTCAAAATGAAAGAAAGATACTTAGGGATTTAGGTGTAAAATTTGGTCGATATCATGTTTTTTTATATAAATTAATTAAACCCGAACCAGTATTGTTAAGAACTTTACTTTGGAAGAATTTTCATCAAAAATATTTCAATCTAACACCACCTACTTTTGGATTAAATTTCATAGAAGATAAAGATAATAGAAATAAAAATTTTATGTTATTATGTGGATTTGAAAAATTTGATAACTATTTTGTAAGGATTGATATTTTAGAGAGATTATTTAAACAAATAATTAACTCTAATTCTGATGAAAACAAAGAAATAAAGTTAGTATCAGAAATGTTAAATTTACTAGGATGTAGTAAGGACAATTTTAAAAAATTAATTCAAAAAATGAATTACAAAATTTATGAAAAAAAAGAAGATTTATATTTTAGATATATGTCCAAAAAAAATTTTAAAAAAACTGACAAGAAAAAACCTGTTAAAGAAAATCCTTTTAGAATACTTAAAAATTTAGAACTAAGTTAATTTTATGTTTACTTCTAAAAAAAAAATAATAAAAAAAGAAAAATCTTACTTACTCAATATTGCTGCATTATTGATCCATATGGCAAAAATTGATGAAAATTTTACTAATATAGAGGAAAAAATTATAGAGAAATATTTATTAGAATTAGGGGCTAATGAGCAAGATTTATCATCTTTAATAGAAGACTCAAAAAAAATTGAGAAAGAATCTAATCAAATATTAGATTTTACAAGGGAAATAAAAAAAATGAATGAAACTGAAAAAATTAACATTATAGAAACACTCTGGAGAATTATTTTCTCAAATAAAGATGAGGATATGTATGAGTCTAATTTGATGAGAAGGCTGGGTGGTTTACTTTATATTGATAGCAAAACCATGGGAGACATTAAGGAAAAAATTAAAAAGGAATTTTTAAAATGACCTACATTGTTAATGACAAATGTATTAAATGTAAATTAATGGATTGTGTAGAAGTGTGTCCTGTTGATTGTTTCTATGAAGGGAAAAATATGCTTGTAATTAAACCGGATGAGTGTATAGATTGTGGCGTTTGTGAACCTGAGTGTCCTATTGATGCAATTAAGGCAGATACAGAGCCAGGTGGCGAAAAATGGTTAGAAATCAATAAACAATACTCAGAGATCTGGCCTAATATTACTAAAAAAAAAGATCCACCTACGGATCATGAAAAATATAAAAATGAGCAAAATAAATTTGAAAAATATTTTAAAGAAAACCTTTAGTAATAAAACTAAAAAAAAAGTAAAAAAAGTTAAGAAAGTAAAAAAAACTAAATTAAAAAAAGTAAAAAAAATTATAAAATCAAAATTATTAAATACTAAAAAAACAAAATTAAAAAAATCAATAAAGAAAAAAGAAGGAGCAACAGAAGTAAAAACTGACAATTTAAGAATTCCAAAAAGTAATGAGTTAAAACCAGAGATCAAAAAAGTAAAAAAACAAGAAACTGAAAAAAGAGAATATAAAGTTAAAGACCATATTGTTTATCCAAAGCATGGCGTAGGTCAAATCACTGAGTTTAAGAAAATTAATATTGGTGGAATTGATGTAGAAACTTATATAATTAAATTTGAAAAAGATAAAGCTAACGGTATGGTACCTGTAAATAAACAGTCTCATTTACGTCCTTTAGCAACTATTAATCAAGTCAATAAATGTATTTCCATATTAAAGAGTAAACCAAAAATCAAAAGATCAATGTGGAGTAGAAGAGCGCAAGAATATGAAGCAAAAATATCCTCAGGTAAAATATATGAGTTGGCTGAAGTTGTAAGAGATTTAAATAAGGGAGACGATTTAATGGTAGATCAATCATATAGTGAAAGACAACTTTTTGAAAAAGCATATGATCGTATTCTTTGTGAATTTGAGATTGTTTTAGACTCTTCAAAAGAGGATACTCAGAGAAAATTAGACAAAGCTCTTAAAAGAAATTTAGCTAATCCAGAGGCTCAACCCTCTACAATAAAGACAAAAACTTCTACAGCTGAACTTCCTACTGAGGAACCAATTACAGATGTAGATGATGCAGATCCTATAGACGAATAAAAAAAAACGCCTCTCACACAAAAAGTTATGAGAAGCGTTTTTTATAAAAGAATACTAAGTTACTATCTTCTTCTTCTTCTTTTTTTAGCTTTTTTCTTAGCTTTCTTCTTAGTTTTCTTTGCAGCTTTTTTTCTTCTTTTAGCCATCTTTAGCTCCCTTTTTAGTTAAACGAATCAAATTGATTCGTTATTAACTTATTTTTATTTTTTTATATAACTTATGTCAATTCTTTAATTAAAGTTAAAATTTTAAAAATATTATTTTAAAAAAAATTTTTTATAATTTTAATGTGCAAAAAAGTTAATGTTTATGCGTATAATAAACTAATTTAATAAAGTTTTTCTAAATCTTCTTTATATTTTTCTAAAATTTTTTTTCTTTTTAGTTTTAAAGTTGGTGTTAACATTCCATTTTCAATAGTAAATTCTTCTTTAATTAACTTAAACTTTTTAACTTTTTCTACTGAAGATAAACTTTTATTTAAATTTTCAATGTAAACTTGAATTTCTTTTTCATTTTCATCTATTTTACTTATTACTAGAGCTACTAAATATGTTTTTTTATCCCCATAAACAAAACTTTGTTCAATTTTATCATTCAAACATAATAAATTTTCAATTTTAGATGGTGAAATATTATCACCACCAAGATTTACTATTATTTCTTTTTTTCTATCAGTTATTTTTAAATTACCTTCTTTGGTAATTTTACCTATATCCCCAGTGTGTAACCAACCATTTTTAATAACTTCATTAGTTTCTTTTTTCATATTCCAGTAACCTAGCATTACATTTTCCCCTCTAACCAAGATCTCTCCATCTTCAGCAATTTTAATCTCATTTGTTTTGAAAGGAGGACCTACAGTCTCAATTTTTACTTTTCCTGGAATATTGCAGCTTACTACTGGAGAGGTTTCAGTTAACCCATATCCTTGTAGGGTTGGTAAACCTATAGAGTTCAAAAATTCACCAATTTTTTTATCTAAAGCCCCGCCACCAGAAACAAAAGCTTTTAACTTACCACCAAACTGTTTCTTTATTTTTTTTCTTACTAATAATTCACACAAAAAATTAATAATTTTTTCTTTAAAATTTAGTTTTTCTTTATTCAAAGTTTTTGTTCCCAATAAAATAGTGCTTTCTATCATTTTTTTTTTAAACCCTTTTTGTTTTGAAAAATTAAAGAAAATTTTACTATATAAATTTTGATAAAATCTTGGTACCGCAGTCATGATAGTAGGTTTTGCAACAGACATATTAGTCAGTAGTTTTTCTAAACTCTCAGCATAAAAAACTTTTGCACCAAGTAGAATTTGAACATATTGGACAGTGTGTTCATATGAATGAGATAATGGAAGCCAAGTTAAAAAAACTGGTTGATCTTTTTTAACTAATGATTCTAAAATTTCTTGTGCCCCTTCACAATTTGATAAAATTCCACCATGACTAAGCATCACTCCTTTGGGATTTCCTGTAGTTCCCGATGTATAAATTATGCAAGCCAAATCGGTTCTTCTTAAATTTTTATTATAGTGATCTTTATCGTTAGCAGGCTTTTTAAGATCTTTAATAGCTTTAAAAAAAATATTTTCAAAAAATTCTATTTTATTATCAAATTCATCTATTGAAATAACTATAGTGTTTTCTTTAATATAATTTTTGATCTTTTTAAATTGTTCATTACTTGAAACAACGCATACTTTTGGTTCACAATCATTAATTATATATTTATAGTCATTCTCTGAATAAGTTGTAAAAAGCGGCACCGTTACTCCACCTGCATTCATTATGGCTATGTCAGAAATTAACCATTCAGGTCGGTTCTCTGATAATAAAATACATCTGTCACCTTTAGAAATAATTTGTTTTAAATAATTTGATAAAACTTTTATTTTAGTATTTATATTTCCCCACGAGTAAGTATATGGTCCAGATAATGTATTTGGAAAATTCTTATTTTTAAGTGATATTAAAAAAAGCTCCTTACTTTTTTCAAAATCATTTAAAGTTTTTGTCTCAAATTTTTTAAAAAAAAGCTCTACTAAACTGTTTATATGTTTTAATTCCATAATTTGGTGGGCGAAGAGAGAATCGAACTCTCACTTCTTGCGAAACACGATTTTGAGTCGTGCGCGTCTACCAGTTCCGCCATTCGCCCTCAATTGTTAAATTATTTATTAAATAGTATAAGAACTAAAATTATATTAAAACCAAAAAATGTTTAATACTCTTTACAAAAAATGTTTAAATTTAGCAGGTCATAAAAGTTCCAAATATTACTTGGCAGTTGTTTCATTTATAGAAAGTTCGTTTTTTCCTATTCCACCAGATGTAATGATAATACCCATGGTTATTTCAAAAAAAGATGATTTCTTTAAAATTTTTCTTATTACGACAATATCCTCTGTTTTAGGTGGTATATTGGGATATTTTATTGGAGCTTTCTTTTTTGACATAGGTATGCAAGTTATGACTTTTTATGGTTACGAGGAAAAACTCATTAGCATAAAAAATAATTTAATCAGTAGTGAAAGTTTTTATGCTTGGATTAGTATACTCTTTTTAGCTGGTTTTACTCCATTACCTTATAAAGTTTTTACTATTGCTAGTGGGTTAATTGGATTTAACATTCTAATTTTTATTCTAATAAGTTTAATATCTAGAGGATTTCGTTTTTTTATCGTTGCTTATTTATCTTATAAATTTGGAGATCTATTTTCTCATTTTATGAAAAAAAATGGATCTAAATGGTTTACAGTTGTTGGAATATTAATCATTATAGTTGGGATAATAATTTATTTAATCTAAAAATTTTATGTTTAATTTAAAAATTGAGTTTTATTTAAAATTAATTTTTACAATTAGTTTAATTTCAATAATTTCAGCATACTTCATAGAATATTTTATTGGGCATCAGCCTTGTAATTTGTGTCTAATACAAAGGATTCCCTACGGACTAAGTTTAATTTTAATAAGTTTAAATTATTTCTTCAAAAAGAATGAAATATTTATAATTTTATTATTGATAATGATATTTACTTTCTCCTTAATAATTTCTCTTTATCACTTTGGTATTGAACAAGGTTTTTTTGAGGAGTCTGCAGTTTGTGGACTTAAAAATTCAGCAGAGATTATTTCTAAAGATGAATTATTGAAGCAATTGCAACAAAAAACTATTAGTTGCAAAGATGTGACATTTAGAATTTTTGGATTGTCTCTAACAAGTATTAATATATTTATAAGTTTTTTATTAACAATATTGCTAATGAAAATATTTGTTTCCTATGAAAAAAACAAGTAACAAAGTTGAAGAATTTATAAGAGTTGATCATGCTGGTGAACGTGGTGCGGTAAAAATTTATGAAGGTCAATTATTAGCTCTAAATACCCTTGTAAAAAATGATGATCTAAAAAAAACAATTGAAGAAATGAAAGTTCATGAAACTGAACATTGTCAATTTTTTGAAAGTGAAATTAAAAAGAGAAATATCAAACCAACAAAATTTTTACCTTTATGGGATTTATTGGGAGTTGGACTAGGTTTTAGTTCAACACTTCTTGGAAAAAAAGCAGCAATGTTATGTACGGCTTCAGTCGAAGAAGTAATTGATAAGCATTATTTGAGCCAAATTAATCAATTAGGTTCTGAAGAAAAAGAATTAAAAAAAAAGATTACTAAATTCAGAGATGATGAATTACATCACAAAGATATTGCCTATGAAGAAGGAGCAACAAAAAAAGGATTTTATTCAATTATGGATAAAATTATTAAAACTGGCTCAAAATTAGCAATTAGTATATCTGAAAAAGTTTAAACTCTAAGCTTCTAACTCTACATCCCAATATAGGTAATCCATCCAGCTTTTATGTAGATAATTTGGTGGAAAATTTTTACCATTACGATGAAGATCTTCCGTAGATGGTTGATAAGGATATTGAAAAAGTTTCATTCCTGAAGATTTTAGTAATTTGCCTCCCTTTTTTACATTACAAGCAGAACAAGCAGTTACAACATTGTCCCAGTGAGTTTCTCCTCCCTTTGATCTTGGTAGCAAATGATCAAAAGTTAACTCCTCTTCACTTCCACAATATTGGCAAGAAAATTTATCTCTAAGAAATACATTAAATCTAGTAAAACTAGGTTTAGATTGTGGAACTATATAATCTTTTAAAGCTATAACACTTGGCAATTGCATGTTGAAAGATGGGCTTCTAACTATTCTATCATAATTACTTACAATTATAACTCTATCAAGAAATACTGATTTAACTGTATCTTGCCAGGACCATAAGGATAAAGGATAGTAGCTTAGAGGCCTATAATCGGCATTCAAAACTAAAGCTGGACATTTTTCTAACGAAACTTCTTGTTCAAGAAAATTATTCATAGATAAACTTTAGCTTAAATAAAAAAAATTTTCAATATTAGCAATGATTAAATTTTTTTTAAAATATAATTTAATGCTATGCTTGAGGCCTCAATAGGAATATTATGTCCAGAATTTTTAATTAAATGTGTTTCTATATTCACATTATTTCTTATAAAAAAGTCTTTTGCTTCTAGCAAATGAGTTGAAGGGACAATAGTATCAAGTTCTCCATGAATTAATAATATATTTGATGAATTTTTTGTTCTACTTTTTAAATTTTCTTTATTAATTATTTTTCCAGAAAAACCTACTATACAATTGTAAGATTCGTTAGAAGTCAAACCAAGATTGATAGACATCATGCAGCCCTGACTGAATCCTAACAAGCATATCTTATCATTTTTAAGTTTATATTCTTTTTTAATTTCATCTAAAAATTGATTCATTTTTTTTTCTGCTTTTAATGATTGATCTAATATATATTGAGGATCATCTTGGGTTAAATCAAACCATTGATATCCAGAAGGATTAATTGAACATGGCTCATGTCCATTTGGACAAATAAAAATAGTATTTGGTAAAAATCTTTTCCAATTTAATGATAACATACTTATATCTTTTCCATCACCTCCATACCCATGAAGTAAAATAATAGCATTATGAATATCTTGTCTTTTTTCAGGTTTAATAAAAGTAGCGTCGAGACAAAATTTCATAGTAAAATTATTTCTTTTATATTTTTAAATTTTTTAATAAATTAATTATAATTTGATAACCATTTAATAAAACTATTATCAGTAAAATCTATATAACCAATTATTCTTGCAAATTCTTGACCTTTTTTATTAAAAATAATTGTAGTTGGCACTCCTCTTAAAGATAATTCTTTTGTTAAAGTAACAGGATTATCAAAATAAATTTCCAAGTTTTTTATATTTAATTCACTAAAAAATTTTTGAGAC
>CABYGR010000006.1 GCA_902518595.1 uncultured Pelagibacteraceae bacterium
AAGCTGACTTTATTTTTAAATATCCAGGATTTAAATTTGGTTCGTTTTTATAAACATCAAGGCCAACTGCATAAATTTTTCTTCTATTTAGAGCATCAATTAAAGCGTCATCATCAACTATGTCTCCTCTTGCAACATTAGTTATGACTGCTCCTTTTGGAAAATATTCGACTGTTTCTTTATTGATCATATTTTCAGTTTCTTTTGTAGCCGGACAACAGATAGACAATACATCTGAAACAGAAAAAAGACTTTTTACATCTTCATGATAGATTGCCCCATTTTCTTTTTCAGCACTTAATTTTGAGCGATTATGATAATGAATAATCATTCCTAAAGATTGAGCTATCTTTGCAATTTTTTGTCCAATTCTTCCCATTCCTAAAATACCTAATCTTATTCCTGTTAATTGTTTTCCAATTAAATAATCTGCTGACCATTTCCACCCACCCTCTCTCGCAGATTCTATTCCTTCAGCAGCTCTTCTACATGCACCTAATATTAAAAGCACTCCAATTTCAGCAGTTGCGTCAGATAAAACTTCTGGGGTATTAGTGACTACGATACCTCTTTTTTTTGCTGCTTCTAGATCAATATTTCCAAAACCTACTGCAAAATTTGAAATAATTTTTACAGTGTCAGGTAACTTGTCAATTGTTTCTTTGTCTAATTTTTCTGTTAAAGAAGAAAGAATACCATCACAACCTTGACTCATTTCTATTACTTTAGATTGTGAATATAATTCATCATTAGAATTTAATATTGGATTAAAAGTTTTTGAAGCTTTATCTTCACTTTCTTTTATTAATTTTCTTGTAATCAAAATTTTTTTCATAAAATATTTTTAGATTATCAGTTAAGATCAAATATCTTACCTGGATTCATTATATTGTTTGGATCTAAGGTTCTTTTAATTGATTTCATAACTGGAATGTTATCAGGGTGTTGCTCTAGTAAATACTCTTTTTTGTGAAGCCCTACACCGTGTTCACCGGTAATAGTTCCATTAAGTTCTAGTGCTTTTCTTATTAAGGTATCATTAAAAGCTCTAATTTTTTTATAACTTTCTTTATTTTTTGGATCAAATGGTAAAACCACATGAAAATTCCCGTCACCCATATGTCCTACCATTGGAGCTCTAACTCCAAATTTTTTTGCTTGTTCTTCAGCAAAGTTTACACACTCCGTTATCTTTGAGATAGGAACACATACGTCAGTTGAATAAACCCTGCCATTATTGATTAGAGCTTTAACAGAATAATATACATCCCATCTTGCTTTCCAAAGTTTATTTCTCTCTTCTAAATCTTTAGCCCATTTGAAAGAGCTTCCATTATTATCTTTTGATATTTCCTCAACAATTTTAATATTTTCATTATTGGAAGACTCAGATCCATGAAATTCAAAAAATAAAGTTGGGACTGCCTGAATATCTTTCAGTTTAGAATACTCTATACTAATCCCCATTTGATCTTTATTAAGCATCTCAATCCTTGCTATTGGAACACCGTATTGAATAACCTGTTGGGCTGTTTGAACTGCATCTTCTAAAGTAGGAAAGTGGCATACAGCACTCATTATACTTTCTGGTATAGGAGATAATCTTAAATGGACCTCAGTTATAACACCCAAAGTTCCCTCTGACCCAATAAATAAATTTGTTAAATTATAACCTGCTGAAGTTTTTTTTGTTCTGCCGCCTGTATTTATTATATCACCATTTGGCAAAACTACTGTTAGACCAGAGATAACCGTTTTCATGGTTCCATATTTTACAGCCATTGTTCCTGATGCTGAAGTTGAAGCCATACCACCTAATGCAGCATTTGCTCCAGGATCAATTGGGAAAAAAACTCCATCTTCTCTTAAATACTCATTTAATTGTTCTTTTGTGACACAAGCTTGTACTCTACAATCAAAATCCTCAACGTTCACACTCAAAATTTTGTTCATCTTTTCAAGACAAATAGTTATACCTTTTTCATTACCTACCACGTTCCCCTCTAAAGATGTCCCAGTACCAAAAGGTACTACAGGAATTTTGTACTCATTGCATAAGCTTAATATTTTAGAAACTTCTTCATTCGTCTCTGGAAATACTACAGCTTTGGACAAAACAGGATCATATGTATCTTCTCCTCTAGCATAGTTAGCTCGAGTGGATTCTGATGTTGAAAATCTTCCATTAAAAATTTTTTTTAATTCTGCTTGAACTTGATCATTCATAGAAAGAATATTAATAAAAATTTAGATAAAAATACAGCTTATTTAGTCAGCATTTTCTTTATGTTTTCTAGTGCTTGTGAAATATTATCTCTAGATGCAGCAAAACTAAATCTCACATAATCGTTACAAGTTTTACCAAAAGCTGTTCCAGGAACTATTGCTACACCAGCTTCGTGCATTGCCTTTTTACAAAATTCACTTCCATTCATTCCTGTTCCAATAACTTTTGGAAAGGCATAAAAGGCTCCGCCAGGTAGACTGCATTCTACTCCGGGTAAATCATTTAAACCTTGATGAATTAATTCTCTTCTAGCTGTAAATTTCTCCATCATTTCATTAATTGAGTCATCAGGACCATCTAAAGCTGCAATACCTGCAAATTGAGCAGCAGCATTTACACAAGATACACTATTTATCAAAAGTTTATTAACATGTGGAACTAATTCTTTAGGCCAGAAACTCCAACCTAATCTCCATCCAGTCATTGAATACGCTTTACTCCATCCCTCTAATACAATTAACCTTTCTCTCAATTCTGGGTAATTAAAAAAAGATGGCATCTCTTTATTATCAAAGATCTGTCTACTATAAATTTCATCACTCAAAATAGTTACATGAGGATGTTTTTTTAATCCTTCAGCCAATACGTCTATATTTGATTTTTCCACAAAACTTCCTGTAGGATTATTGGGATTTATTAATATTAATAATCTTGTCTTGTCTGTAATTAGTGACAATATTTTTTCAGGATTAAATTTTAAATCTTTATCTTCTGTCAAATCATAAGTAACAGAGGTTGAGCCTGTGTAATTAATCATTGATTCATAAATTGGAAAAGCTGGAGTTGGATGAATAATTTCTGCACCTGGCTCTCCAAAACATTGAATTGCATAACTCATAGTAGGTTTACCACCTGGCATTATTAAAATTCTCTCAGCATCTACATCAGCATTATATCGTTTCTTAATCCACCTCGTAACAGATTGTCTGCACTCTAAAATTCCATTAGACAAAACATAACCATGATGTCCATCATCTAATGCTTTTTTTGCAGCTTCAACAACATGCTTAGGTGTTTTAAAATCTGGCTGACCTAATCCTAAATGTATCATTGGATTTCCTTTAGCTTCTAATGCCTTTGCTTCAGCCAAGACAGAAAAAGCTGTTTCTGTACCTAAATTATTTAAATTCTTTGCTAACTTCATGATAATATTCCTTAAATTTTAAGATCTATTTCTATAAATTAATTTTGAACTATTCAACTCTTTTAAGTTTTTGCAGCCCATTAAAACCATATTTCTATTTATCTCATCGTGCATATTTTGAAGTAAATGCTCAACACCTTTTTGACCTCCTGCGGCTAAAGAGAACAAAAACATTTTACCAAAACTGCATGCTTTTGCTCCTGCTGCAATTGCTTTTACTACGTGAGTTCCTCTTCTAACTCCTCCATCTAAAATAATTTCTAGTTTGTCCCCTACAGCATCTGAAATCGCTTTTACTTGATCAAAAGGCGATCTAGAGCCATCTAATTGACGACCTCCATGATTTGAAATCATTATTGCAGTACATCCTATATCAATTGCTTTCTTTGCATCTTCAACTGACATCACACCTTTTAAGGCAAAGGGTCCATTCCATTTTTTTGCACAATATTCAGCATCTTTCCAACCCATAGCTGGATCATATTGCTCGTTAATATATTCAATTACTGACTTAGCAATATTTGTACCTTTATCAGTTTTTTTTTTTACATTGGATAGTTCAAATCTTTTACCCGTTAAATAATTGTAAACCCATCCTGGACGCATTGCAAAACTCATCAAACTTTGAAATGTGAGTTTTGGTGGGGTAGTGAATCCTGTTCTATGATCTTTTTCTCTATTACCTGCAACTAAAGTGTCTACAGTTAAACACATAGCATCAAAGCCAGATCTCTTAGACCTCTCAATCAAATCATCTGAAATTGATCGATCTTTATGAACATAAAGTTGAAATAACTTTGGTCCACTTGAAATATTTGATACTTCCTCAATTGTATTATTTCCCATCGAAGACATACTATAAAAAGTATTGAATTTTTCAGCTGCTCTAGCTGAACCTTTATCTCCATCAGGATGATAAAGTCTTTGCATTGCAGCAGGAGAAAGAAAAATTGGCATATCAATTTTTCTCCCAAACAAAGTAGTTGATAAATCAGGTTTGCCAACACTTGCAAGAATATTAGGCACTAGATCACAATCATTAAAAGACTCTGTATTTCTTCTTAATGTAGATTCATCATCTGAACCACCATCAATATAATGAAAAATTGGTGAAGGTAATTTTTTTTTAGCAAGTTTTCTAAAATCCTCAAAATTGTAACAATTTTTCAAACTCATTATCTTCTAAATCGTAAGTTATTTCGATTTAGGTCGCTAATTTTTGTACAACCCATTAATTTCATATCTCTTACTAACTCAGACTTATATTTCTCTATAGCTCGCTCTACACCTGCTTGTCCACCAGCTGCTAAAGCATAAAGATATAATCTTCCACCTGAGCAAGCTTTAGCACCTAATGATAACGCTTTAAGCATATGTGTGCCTCTATGAATTCCACCCTCACAAATCACATCTAACTTATCGCCCACCGCATCAACTATTTCTGCTAGTTGATCAAATGGAGATCTTGATCCATCAAGTTGTCTTCCACCATGGTTTGAAACCATTATGCCTGTACATCCAATATCAACAGCTCTCTTAGCATCCTCAACACTCATCACTCCTTTAAGTGCAAAATGGCCACCCCACTTAGAACAAAGTTGTTCGGCATCTTTCCAATTCATAGATTGATCTAACATTGTAGAAAAATAGTTTCCAATTGAAGAATTAGTGCTTGTTCCTTCTTTTACAAAATCTTGGAGGTGAGGTAGTTCAAACTTACCTTTTGTTAAATAATTTATTCCCCACATTGGCTTTGTAGCAAAACTAAATAAGCTAGATAATGTAAGTTTAGGAGGTGAAGTGAAACCTGTCCTTAAATCTCTCTCACGATTTCCTCCAGTTATAGTATCAACTGTTAAAGCCATAACATCAAATTTAGCTGCCTTTGCTCTTTCAAGACAAGAATCATTTAAACCTCTATCTTTGTGAAAATAAAACTGAAACATTTTTGGAGTATCTATCATAGAAGATATTTCCTCTACACTCACAGTAGCTAGAGCAGAAACTCCAAACATTGTATTAAATTTTTGAGCTGCTTTTCCAACTGCTCTTTCGCCATCATAATGAAAAAGTCTCTGAAGTGCTGTTGGTGCAAGATAAAAAGGTAAATCTAACTTTTTTCCAAATATTGTAGTTGATAAATCAACACTATCAACCCCCCTTAAAACATTAGGAACTAAATCTACATCATCGAATGCACTTGTGTTTCTAGCGTATGTAATTTCATCATCTGCTGCACCATCAATGTAATGAAAAATTGGTGAAGGTAATTTTTTTTTAGCTAATTTTCTAAAATCACTAAAATTGTGACAATCTTTTAAATTCATTAAATAAGATTAAAACTTTTTAAGAAGATTAAACATATAACTATTTGCCCCAGGATTTTTATCTCCTAAACTTGCATTTGATACATGATTATATGAAACACCAAAACTTGTTTTATTCGAAACTATATAGGATAATTGAACCTCAGATTTAAATTCTAAAACGTGACCTAAGTCCTTTCCATCTCCTTCATGATAAAGACCTGGGGCAAAACTTGGTGTAAATATCATTCCACCCATGTCTACATTCCATTCAATTCCAGTATAAATATAAGCTGCAGAATTTTCAGTTACAAATCCACCTGTAATTGGAGAAACATTTCCTAGAAATGTATCCCTATTTAAATTTTCATCTTGATGTTGGAAGCCAACTAATATTGCACTTTGCTTATCATCACTAAAGTCAAAGTTTCCAGTAAAATAGTTTAATTGATGATTGTTAATATTTGCTTCTTCTGCAGCGATCAGCTTTGTAGCAGCAAATATAATAACAAAAAGTAGACTAACCTTTTTAAAAATCATTTCTCTTAATAGCAGATTATTTTTTTATGTTTATTAATTTTTTAAATACTATTGCACCTCCTAAGAAGATCAATAGCGGTAAAAACCACAAAATATATGTATTTTTATTAAATTTAGGATCATACAAAATCCACTCTCCATATTTTTCTGTCAAGAAATCATAAATTTCCTTTTCGGATAAACCATCATTAATTTTTTTTTTAACAACAAGTTTTAAACTTATAGCAAAATCAGAGTCAGAATCATAAACTGACTGTCCTTGACAAATTAAACAACGTAAATTTTTTGTAATTTTGTTTTGGAGATCTGTTTCATTTGCTTTTAAATAGTTAAGAGAAAATATCAAAAAAATAATAAAGATTAATTTCAACGTTTTCATTTAATAAAACTTTTAATTTCCGATATTGACTCAGAATTAAGAGGGCCTATATATTTTTTAATAATTTGGTTTTCAAAGATTAGAAATGTTTCTGGAACACCATATGCACCCCATTCAATCGCCTTTGTTCCATCTTTATCTAATAAAATTTTAGAATAAGGGTTTCCATAATTATTGATGAAACTTTTAGCATTTTTTTGCTTATCTTTATAATTTAAACCTATTATTTCTAATTTCTCATTTTCTTTTAGACTCATTATAAATGGATGTTCATCTCTACATGGCAAACACCAAGATGCCCAAATATTTAATAAATAAAATTTTTTTTGATTAAAAATATTTTCTGATTTAACTAATTTATTTTCAAAAAATGTGTAAGCTGAAAATTTTGGAATAATTTTATTTTCACTATTAGATGGTTTATAAATATTTGAATTGTTTAATCCTTGATAAAAAATTAGAAAAACAAATGTAAAAAAAAAAATAACAATAGTAATAATAATCTTATTTTTCATATTTTTTATTAAATAAACTTATTAATCCACCTAATGAGACTAATAACACTGAAATCCAAATCCATAACATAAAGGGCTTAACTAAATATCTAACGTTAAAATAATCTTCATTTTTAACTGAGTTAATTGTAATAAAGTTATCTTGCATTAATGTAATTTTAATATCTGCCTCGCTTGTAATAATATTTGGTTGATTATATATTCTAAGTTCTGGGTTTAATATATTATTAGAACTTTTATCTTTTATATAAAAGGTACCTGTAAAAGAAATGTAATTTTTTTTATTTTCCTTATCAAGGTCTTTAAACTCAATCTTTAAATCGTCTTCTATATAACTTTCACCTACTTTTAAGTTAGTAATAATTTCAGTTGAAAAAATGCTGTTTAATAAAATACTTAAAATTAATAAACTAAAGCCAAAATGAGCTATGTTTTGACTAAATCTTTTATTTTTCTTTATGAAAAAATCTTGGACAGTTATAAAAAATAGATAAAAAGCACTTCCTATTAAAATACTATTTAACAAATAATTTGTATTAAAATTTCTAACTATTAAAAATGAAAATAATACAGAGATAATTAACAAAGCAACTAAACTTAATTTATCTTTAAGTTCAGATTTAATCCATCTTAGTCTTGGTCCTATCGCCATAAAAATTAAAAAAGGGATTAAAAATGGAATTAGTAATTTATTATAAAATGGTGGGCCAACAGAAATTTTTTGAGAAGATATCGCCTCTAAGAAAATTGGATAAACAGTGCCAATTAAAACTACAGACAAAAAATACATCATAAACCAATTGTTTATTACAATTGAAGTTTCTTTACTTAAAAAAAAAATTGGTGAAAGTTTTTTATTATCAGATTTGTGAAATACAAGAAATATAAGAATTGAAATAGATATTAATAAAAATAAAAAAAATAAAATAAACAAACCTCTTTCTGGATCATTGGCAAATGTATGTACCGAATTTAATATACCTGATCGAACTAAAAAAGTTCCACACATACTTAAGGCAAATGTTGCTATTGATAAAATTATTATCCATGATTTAAACAAAGATCTTTTTTCTAAAACTAAAATACAATGCAACAAAGTAGTTAAAGCTAACCAAGGCATTAAAGAAACATTTTCAACAGGGTCCCAAAACCAAAAACCACCCCAACCTAATTCATAATAAGCCCATATAGATCCCAATAAAATTCCTAAAGTAAGAAAGATCCAGGAAGTTAATACCCAACTTTTAATATGACTTGCCCAATTATTATTTATATAATTTACAGTAGTTGCAGCTAACGCACTAGAAAATATAATCGATGATCCGACATATCCTAGATATAAGATTGGGGGATGTATGGCTAACGCTGGATCTTGTAAAATTGGATTTAAACCCAGTCCCTCTTTAGGAATAGGAAATAAATAATTAAATGGATTTGAAGTCTTTATTAAAAATGTAAAAAAACCAATTATTATTACTTGTTGGAATATAACAGTTAATATCCTGTACTTCTTTAATTGGCTTTTTGATTTAACTAAAAATATAAAAATGAATAAAGTTAATACTAAAAGCCAGAGTAATAAACTCCCCTCGTGATTACCCCAGGTGCCTGTAATTTTATAAAATAATGGTTTCGTTGTATGAGAATTATTAAAAACTGTTTCATTGCTAAAATCAGAATTAACAAATGATATTATTAGACAGAGAAAACTTACAAAAACTAGAACTAGTTGAAGAAATGAAAATAATAAAATTTTACTATCTAAAATCTTTGAGTTTTTAAAATTTTGAACTGAAAAAAAAATAATTACTAAAGAAATAAATGATCCAAAAATTAAAGAATAATACCCAATAACACTTGATAACATTTTATTTTTCCTCCAGAATTGCCTTAACTTCTGGTGGCATATAATTCTCATCATGCTTAGCTAAAATTTTTGTTGCCTTAAAAAAACTTCTGTCTTTTAAATATCCTTCTGCAACAACTCCTTTTCCCTCAGAAAAAAGATTGGGTATCACACCAGAATAAACAACATTAATTTCATTTTTAAAATCTGTTATAATAAAGTTTATTTTCTCTGAAGAAACTTTAATTGAATTTTCTTTTACCATTCCTCCCACCCTAATTTTTTTATCTCTAAATTCTTCTAATAATTTAATGTCTGAAGGTGATTGAAAATAAACTACATTTTCTTCTAAAGATTTTAAAATTAAAAAAGTTGATAAAATTAAAGAAAATAATATTAAAATTATAAATAAAAATCTTAATTTTACTTTTCGACCATACATGGTTTAAAAGTTAAATATTATTTGTGCTAGATAAGATTTCTCTATTAATAATTTGTGTTCTTGCAACTTCTGCTTTCTTGGAGTCTAAAGACCCAAATTTAGATTCGAATTTACTTTTTTCTTTAATGTAATGAATTTTTGTCACAACATACAAAGATGTAAAACTAATAAGTGTAAATGCAAATGCTGACCAAACATATAGTCCATATCCATTCATGTAAATTAATTCTTTAATCATAATCTATCTAAACCTTTATTTTTAATTTTTATCAGTTCTGTATTATATTTCATTAAAAAAATTAACAAAGAAAATAGCGCAAATGCCGCAGTCATTATCAACAAAGGAAATAACATTGATGAATGAATTGAAGATTTTGATAACAAAGTAATAGATGCAGGTTGGTGTAGTGTGCTCCACCATTCAACAGAATATTTAATAATTGGAACATTGATAATACCCATAAGAGCAATCATTGTGGTAATTTTTAAAACATAATCTTTATTCTCATAAATTCTCCAAGCCACTAAATACATTAAGTAAAACAGGGCAAGAATTAACATCGAAGTAATTCTAGCATCCCAGGCCCACCAAGTTCCCCACGTAGGTTTTCCCCAAATAGAACCAGTAACTAAAGCTATAATATTAAAAACTAGACCTGAAGGAGCCAAGCTTTTTGCAATCAGAAAAAAATTTTTATTTTTAAAAATATATCCACTTAAAGATAAAAGTGTCATTGAAGAAAAAATTCCAAGAGAAATCCAAGCTGCTGGAACATGAACATACATTATTCTTACCGAATGACTTTGCTTATAATCTTCGGGCGAAAAAATTAATGCTTCAAGTAAACCGATTGAAATTACAATCATAAACAAAGCCATCACATATTTGGGAGCCTTAGATGTAATTAAAAAAACCTTATTTGGCTCAAAAAATTTAAATATAAACTTCATTCTATTGATCTTTTATTATGAAAGAATTATCTGATCAAGAATGTAGAGGGAGATAATGAGAAAGAGGTAAAAATGTACACCCTTGACCAGATATAGTATTAATATACCTAATCTGTATGTCTAAGTTTTGAACTAATTGTGTTTAAATAATGATCTAATTTGAAGGCTTAAAATAACTTGAGCCTTTTTTACCTGAAAAAATCTCCTCAATTAAAGGATGCTTAATAGGCTCATCAGAATCATCCATTAAGAGATTTTGCTCTGAAACATATGCTTCATATGTAATTTCATCATTTTCAGCCAACAAATGATAAAAAGGTTGATCTTTTTTGGGTCTAACATTTTTAGGAATTGATTGATACCATTCCTCAGAGTTATTAAATTCAAAATCAACATCGTAAATCACCCCCCTAAATTCAAAGTGTTTATGTTTGACAATGTCGCCTATTGAAAATTTAGCTTTTTGAATTGGCATTATGATTAGTATGGGTATTTAATTATAAAAATCAATAACAAAAATATAAAGTTTTAATGAAAATCTTAATTGTGTTAATATCTTTAAAGTGAACAAATCTTTTTTAAAATTTCTCACAGATTTTGGCCCATTAGTAATTTTTTTTTACTACTATTACGATAGTGAAAAAGATTTAAAAATTGCTATTCCTCCTTTTATAATTGCGACAATAATAGCATTAACCTTAATATGGTTTTTAGAAAGAAAAATACCTAAAGTTCCTTTACTGAGTGGTATATTAATCACATTTTTTGGAGGATTAACAATTTATTTTGATAATCCAGTATTTATTTATATCAAACCTACAATTATAAATATTTTATTTGGTCTTGCGTTAATATTTGGAAAATATTTTACTAATGAACCAATTCTAAAAAAATTAATGGGTAAATCAATTTCATTAACTGATCAAGGCTGGGAAATATTAAACAGAAGGTGGATATATTTTTTTTTTGGATTAGCTGTATTAAACGAACTAGTATGGAGAACACAATCAGAAGAGTTTTGGGTAAATTTTAAAGTTTGGGGATTGCTACCTATAACTTTTGTTTTTACTGCTTTTCAAATTGGATTAATAAATAAATATAAAACTAATGAATAATATCTTACGATTAGTAGTAAATAATGTTAATGACAAAAAATTAGAGGACAAAAATTTTTTTGAAAAAAATGAATTAAAAATAATCTTAGATTTATATGCAAAAATGGTTTCAGAAGGATCTTGGAAGGATTATGGGCTAAGCATATCGAGTAAACAAGTAGGTTTTAGTGTATTTAAAAATGCAGCAGAAAATGCTCTTTACAAAATTTGTAAGAATTTTAAACCAAAAAACAAAAATCTTAAGTATTTAATAACAGATACAAATGGAAAGGTATTAAAAAGTTCTTTTGACCTTAGTGTATTATTAAAAGATACTAACTGGAAAAAACTATAAAAATAATGTTATCTTCTTTGACCAAAAAGTCTAAGAAGCATAATGAATAAATTAATGAAATCTAGATAAAGAGTTAATGCTCCCATTACAGCTTTTTTTCCAATCATTTCACCAGTATCACTTGCTGCATACATATTTTTTATTTTTTGAGTATCATATGCGGTAAGACCTACAAAAATTAAAACTCCTAAAATTGAAATCACAAAATACATCATTGAAGATTTCATAAAAATATTAACTATTGAAGCTATGATTATTCCGATTAATCCCATCATTAAAAAAGATCCTAGTTTAGTTAAGTCTCTTTTGGTCGTATACCCATAAACACTCATTGCTCCAAAAGTAGCTGAGCAAATAAAAAAAACTCTTGTAACACTCATCCCAGTGTAAATTAATAAAATTGAAGATAAAGATAAGCCCATCAATGCTGCAAAAACCCAAAAAGTTGTCTGAGCTTTTGATGCACTCATTCTATTGATTCCAAAGCTCATATAAAAAACTATACCTAAAGGAGCCAGCATAACAATCCATTTTAATCCTGACATATAAATTGCGTTACCCATTTGAGTAAGACCTATAATCGAACCAGCTTGATCAGTAACCACTGACATTTTAAAAGTTAAAAGTGCCACTATTCCTGTTAATAAAATTCCAGTAGCCATATAATTATAAACTTTAAGCATGTAGGCTCTTAAGCCTTCATCCATAACTACAGCTGATTGTTGAGCCTCTTTTGCTCTAGCAAGTATTCCTTTTTTATTAAATTCCATGTTGAATGAAATATATAGTCTTTTACTAATTATTCAAGATACCTTAAAAGATTAATAAAAATTAACACAGCAAAACCTTAATGAATTACAGAAAATTAGGAAATACTGATCTAGATGTAAGTACAATTTGTCTCGGAACAATGACTTGGGGTGAACAAAATACCCAAGATGAAGGTTTTAAACAAATGGATTATGCTTTAGAGCAAGGTGTAAACTTTTGGGACACTGCTGAAATTTATTCTATACCTCCTAGAGAAGAAACATTTGGAAGTACTGAAAAAATTATTGGGAATTGGTTTAAAAAAAATAAAAAGAGAGACAAGGTAATTCTTGCTTCAAAGGTTTGTGGTCCAATGAGAGAGTATGTGAGAGGTGGTGGAAACCAATTTGGAACAAAAAATATGAGAAAAGCTCTAGAAGGAAGTTTAAAAAGATTGAAAACTGATTACATCGACTTGTATCAACTTCATTGGCCAGAAAGAAATACAAATTTTTTTGGTAAATTAGGCTACGAACACGGGGATGATGGTAAATGGACTAAATTTGAAGATATTTTAGAAAATCTCAAAAAATTTATAGAACAAGGAAAAATTAGACATATTGGTCTATCTAATGAAACTCCCTGGGGATTATCTAAATTTTTAGAAATATCTAAAAATAAAAATCTTCCAAGAATGCTTTCAGTTCAAAATCCATATAATCTATTAAACAGAACTTATGAAGTTGGACTTGCAGAAATGTCTATTAGAGAGAAAGCAGGACTTTTAGCTTATTCTCCATTAGCTTGTGGATATCTTTCAGGAAAATATAGGAATAATCAATTACCAAAAGGATCAAGAATTGATCTTCATAAAGATTTCTGGACTAGATATAATAAACCTAATTCAGACAAAGCCATCAACGCTTATTATGAAGTCGCAAAGAAAAACAATTTAGATTTAGCACAAATGTCTTTGAAATTTTTAGAAATTCAACCTTTTGTTACTTCTGTAATCATTGGGGCAACATCAATGGAGCAGTTGAAAACTGATATAGAAAGTGTAAATATAAAATTAACCGATAAAATTATTAGTGAAATTAATGAAGTTCAAAAAGTTTACCCTAATCCATGTCCTTAATTAAAAGAAATATAATTGTATTTTTAACTTTTGCTTTCTTAACAGTTTTGCCTGTAAAAGCAGAAGAATTAAAAGAAGTTGGAAAATTTAAAGATTGGCAAACTATGGTATTGGTTGAGTCAACTGGTACTGTGTGTTTTGCACAATCCTCACCTGTTTTACAAGCACCAAAATCAAATAAAAGAGATGCAAGATTATTTGTAACGTTTAGACCTGGTGAAAAAATTACAGATGAAATTAGTGCAAGTCCTGGATATGAGTTTAATATAAATAATTCAGTAACTGCATCCTCTGGGAAGAAAAAAATTAAATTTGATATTGTTCAACAAGGTTTTGCATGGATTGCTGATAATAAAATTGAAAAAAAAATGATTAAAATGATGAAAAAAGGATCAAGACTAATGATTACTGGATATAATCAAAAAGGATCACAAACTATTGATCATTATTCACTTCTGGGGTTTACTAAAGCATATAATGCTGCAAAAACAGCTTGCAGTTAATTAATGAAATCTAAAAAAAAAATTGTTCTAGCCTATTCTGGAGGGTTAGATACATCTATCATTTTAAGATGGCTTCAAGAAAATTATAAAGCAGAAATAATTTGCTATACAGCTGATATTGGACAAGAAATAGATAGAAAAAAAATTTATAAAAACGCTAAAAAATTTGGTGTTAAAAAAATTATCATTCAAAATCTTAAAAATAAGTTTATTAAAAATTATGTTTACCCAATGATTAGAGGGCATGCAATTTATGAAGGAGTATATTTATTAGGAACATCGATTGCAAGACCACTAATAGCAAAAGATCAGATTAGAATAGCAAAAAAATTTAAAGCTTATGCCGTTGCTCATGGAGCTACTGGTAAAGGTAACGATCAAGTAAGATTTGAATTGGGCTATCATTATTTTGGACCTAAAATAAAAATAATAGCTCCATGGAGAATTTGGAAATTAAAATCAAGAACTGATTTAATCAATTATGCAAAAAAACATAGCATAGTAATACCTAAAGATAAAAAAGGTGCTCCTCCATTTTCTATTGATGATAATTTATTTCACACTTCAACTGAAGGTAAGATTTTAGAAAACCCCAAAAACTATGCACCAGAATTTATCTTTCAAAGAACCACGTCTCCAGAAAATGCACCTAGCAAACCAACATTTGTAACTATAAATTTTAAAAATAGTGATCCATATGGAATTAATGGAAAAAAACTATCTCCTTCTAAATTATTGGAAAAATTAAATACATTAGCAGGCAAAAATGGAATAGGCAGAGTTGACCTTGTTGAAAACAGATTTATAGGAATAAAATCTAGAGGAGTATACGAAACACCTGGTGGCACACTTTTAATAAATGCACATAGGGCTATAGAGTCTGTAACTCTTGATAAAGAAACTATGCATAAAAAAGATGAGATCATGCCAAGATATGCTGAACTAATTTATAATGGTTATTGGTTCTCCAGAGAAAGATTTAAGCTTCAAAAAATAATTGATCATAATAAAAATAAGGTGAACGGATCAGTGAAGTTAAAGCTCTATAAAGGAAATATTACTATTTATTCAAGAAATACTAAAAGCAATGCATACTCAGTGAAAAAAGTTTCATTTGAAGAAAACAAAACTTTCAACAAATTAAATGTTGAAAATTTTATAAATTTCCATAAAAAAAAATTAAAATAATTTTAAATTATTTGTTGATTTTTTTTTTAGCTACTTCTCTGGGATCTGGAATACTACCAAAAGTAAACACTATTGTTCTTATTAAGACCCATCCTAATGCCATGGTTGACAATATATAATATATAAATGTTAAAGAGTCGCTTTTTGCAAAGTCTTCTAAGTCTGCTCCAAAATAAATTATATTCCAAAACAGAAAAAAGAATATTTCGTAGATAATTATAACTTTAAACATTATTAAGATGCTAACTATATTGATTTAGAATGAATACAAGGTGTTTTTAGTCTGCGACAAAAATGACAAGGAATGAAATTTAATTTTAAAATACTCATAATTTGTAAATATGGAAAATATAACTAAAAAACTTCAGCTAGTTTTACTATCAATAATTCTTTTAAGCACAGTAATTGCTGTAGGAATAGAAATAAAAACAATGTTAATTAATCAGTCAGTCACCTTAGCAGACTTGTTACTAATGTTTCTATATTTAGAGGTGATGGCAATGGTAAGAATTTTTTGGGCTCAGCAATCAATAACTATTACTTTACCTCTTCTAATTGCGATTACAGCTTTAGCTCGATTTATTATATTGCAGGGAAAAGAAATGGATCCAGCAGCATTGGTTTATGAAGCTATTGCTATAGTTTTAATCGCTGGTGCAATTGTGATCTTAAGATTAAGACACAGTGATAAATTGGGTCTTAAAAAAAAAAAAAATAAATAAATTTAATGAACTTTGGGACGTCAAGGGCTTTGGCCATTGAAAAACTAAACAAATTTATTGAGCAAAATTTATTTGAATATTCAAAATTAAGAAATTTTGATTATGGTCCTAACAATAGATCAAATGTTTCATGTCTTTCACCTTATATTACTCATGGAGTAATTTCTGAGTTAGAGATAATTAAAAAATCATTAAGTAAATTTTCATTTTCAAAGAATGAAAAATTTATTCAAGAAGTTTTATGGAGAACTTATTGGAAAGGTTGGTTAGAATTAAGACCTAATGTTTGGACAGATTACTTAAATGAACTAAAAAAAATTCGTGAAGAATTTATAGATAATACTGATTATAAAAAAGCTATTGAAGGAAATACAAATATAGAGTGCTTTAATGAGTGGGTAAATGAATTAAAAGAAAGTAACTATTTACATAATCATGCAAGAATGTGGTTTGCAAGTATTTGGGTTTTTACTTTAAAACTCCCTTGGCAATTGGGTGCTGAATTTTTTTTGAAACATTTATACGATGGAGATGCTGCATCTAACACACTAGGATGGAGATGGGTTGCAGGTATTCAAACACAAGGTAAAAATTATTTAGCTAGTGAATGGAACATTAAAAAATTTACCAACAACAGGTTTAACAATATCAAACTTAATGAAAATGCCGCTCCAATAACAAGTAATAAAACTTACGCTGCATCAAAATTGCAGTTTAACAATCCACAAAATCTTGAAGAAAAAAATCTTCTTATTTTTGAGAATAATTTGTCTTTTGAAATAGGTGATTTTAAAGATCAAAAATTTAAAAAGGTTTTTTTAATTTCTAACAAAAATGAAAACCGAACTATAGAACTCAGTGAAAAATTAGTAAAATTCAAGTCTCAATTAATTGACGATCAAAAAAAGAGATTAGAAGAAAAATCAATCAATACTGAAATTATAGATTTAAGTGAGATACAGAATATTAATGAAACTTCTTACGGTTTATATCCTACAGTTGGTGAAAACCTAGATTTTATAAATACAAATAATTTTAAAATAGAATTTCTGTATCGAAAATTAGACCAATTTTCTTGGCAATATTGTAATAAAGGTTTTTTTAATTTTAAAAATTATATTCCAAAAATAATTACAACTTTTAATTAAAACCACCTAAACATTCCGATAATTCCAGCTGTTGCATAAAAAAATTGTAAAAATAAGATGCCTTTATGGCCTTCTCTATACGCCCAAATTCCAATTAAAATTGCAGATAGAACTAATAAACAAAAACCAAAAAATTCTATTCCTATATTTAATGCTACAAACAACGAATATAAAATTGCTGTAATGACACCGGCCCATTCAAATATTTTATTATTCACAATCTTCATTCATTTTCTAATTTAAACTTTTTCCTATCATAAATTTTTTTCTTATTTTTTATTATTTTGTTTTTTAACATTGGTGATCTTAATAATTTAGCTACTGGATTTGTCTTTTTTAACTTTTTTTGTTTTTTTCTTTTCTTACTCATAAAAGTTTTTTAAAGTTATCATATAAAATTTTTGAATAACTATTCATATCTTTCATATTGTTTTTAGCAGATTGATCAAATTTTTCTAATACTCCCTCTCCAAGTTGATTTTCAAGGACCTTTTTGTACTCAGGAACGCATCCCCACTCATTCACAGTTGTATCCTTAATTTCTATATGAAATTGAATTCCATAAGCATGATTTTGATATTTAAATATTTGATATTTAGTAACTGGAGATGAAGCTAATAGAGTTACGTCTTTATTGTTTTCAATACCCTGAACTTCATAAGAATGCCATTGCAAACTTTTAATTTGGTTTGGAAATTTAGAAAATAAATTATCATTATCTTTTTCTTTAGAAAAATTAATATCCATAATCCCTATTTCTGCTGGTTGGGATTTAACTACTTTGCCACCAACAACTTCACCTAACAATTGGCATCCTAAACAAAAACCCAAATAAGGTTTTTTTAAATCAACAACAAATTCTTTGATTGCTTTTTTTTCCTCAATTAACCAGGGATAATCTTTTTCCATAAACGTATCCATTGGGCCACCCATACAAAACATCCCATCAAATTTACTAAGATCGCTTGGAATTTTTTCTCCTTCGTCAAGTTCTATAGTGGTTAAATTTAATCCATCAGCCAACATTAAATCTTTAATGTAGCCAGGATCTTCAATTTTAATGTGTTGAAATACAATTATGTTCACTAAAATTAGCTTAGCTTAGAACACTTCTTAGAACAATATTTTACTCTATCCCAATTTAGTTTCCATTTCTTTCGCCAAACAAAAGGTCTTTTGCAAATTGGACAAGTTTTGGATGGTAAATTTTCTTTTTTCATCAAATTGTATTTTGTTTAATAAATTTATCAGCCTCGGATAAAATCAATTTTTTTCTATCCGTTTTCATTTTATCAAAAATTCTTACCATCATTGATAGTCTCGGGTTAGTTAAAAAAAATTTTCTGTTTCGATCTATAAATCTCCAATAAAGACCATCCATTGTATTGCACCACTCTCCTTTTTTAAAATCCATCATTTTCATAAAATAAGCAGATCCACATATATAAGGTTTGGTTGCAAATATTCCACCATCGCTGAATAATCCCATGCCATAAACATTTGGTACCATTACCCAGTCAGAAGAATCTACAAACATTTCCATAAACCAATTATAAACAATAGTTGGTTTAATCTCACAAAGGTTCATGATGTTAGATAAAATCATTAGTCTTTCAATATGATGGGACCAACCATGGTTTAATGCATTCTTAATGGCATAATCTAATGGTGGCAAACCTGTTGTTCCATCATACCAAGATTTTTTCATTTTTCTATTTTGTTTAAAAAAATTTCTCTTTTCCATTTCATCAGAATAACTTTGATAAATTCCACGCATAAATTCTCTCCAACCAATTACCTGACGAATGTAACCTTCTAACGAATTTATTCTTATTTTATTTTTTTTATGAAAATCTAAAACTTTTTGAATAATAAATTCAGGGGTTATTAATCCTAAATTGATATAGGGACTTAAAGCACTATGGAACAAAATATTATTTTTTTGATTTACAGCATCTTCATAATCACCAAACAAATTTGATTTTTCTTTTATAAAAAAATTTAAAAGCTTAACCACATCATCAAATTCTGTTGCTAACCAAAAGTTCTTTGAGCTACCAGGGTGATCTTTAAATAATTTTTCAACAATAGGTTTTAATTTTTTTGTATGATTGGTTTCATTAACTTTAGGAAGTTTAGGTATTGAAATATCTTTTGGTAATTTATTTCTATTGTCTTCATCAAAACTCCACTTACCTCCTATTGGATTTCCATCAGCACCCATTAATATTCCAGATTTTTTACGAACCTCTTTATAAAATGTTGCCATAAATGGTTTTTTTGATTTTGTTAAATAATTTTTAAATTCATTTCTTGAATTCAAAAACATTGGTGTTTGAATAATATTCCACTCAATTTTTTCCTTTTTTATAAATTGTGAAATTTTTTTTTCAAAAAATTTATCTTCAACTTCAAAACTAGAAATCTCTTTTATCTTTTTTGAATTAATAATATTTTTTAATTTTTTTAAATAATCGTCCTTAAATTCTTTATCTTCAATTTTTAGATATTCTAATTTAAATTTATTTTTCTTTAGTTTATCTGCATGAGATCGCATAGAAGATAAGAATAGTAGTATTTTTTGTTTATGATGTTTTTTATAAGTGCATAAACCATTATCTTCTGCCATAAAAAATAGGTGGTCTTTTTTGAAGCGGTCTAGGTATTTTAATGGAAATAATTGATTACCAAGTATAAAAAATAATTTCATAAATAAATATAACTAATAAAAAATTTTATGTCAGAAAAATATCTTATTTTTGGTGCGACAGGATCTATAGGATCAAGTTTAGCTGAACAATTAAAAAATTCAGGTAATGATATTCATCTAGTAGCAAGAAATGAAACTGAAGTAAGTTCAATTGCTGACAAACTTGATTGTACTTATACTGTTGCAGATGTTTTAGAAGAGGGGTTTATTGAAAAAGTTAAAGATAATATTACTGATATTAAGGGCTTGGCCTATTGTGTGGGCTCAATAGATTTAAAACCATTAAGAATGGTTAGTGAACAAGATTTTAATAGATGTATGAAATTAAATCTTTATTCTGCAGTGGAGGCCATCAAAGGATACCAAGAAAGTTTAAAAAAAAATAAAGGTTCTATTGTTTTATTTTCTACAGTTGCTGCTCAAAGAGGTTTTACAAATCATGCTATTATCGCTTCAGCAAAAGCTGCTGTTGAAGGATTAACAGTCTCACTAGCTGCAGAATTTGCACCAAATATTAGAGTAAACTGTGTAGCTCCAAGTTTAACAAAATCAAAAATTGCTGAACCTATGTTAAAAAATGTTACAATAGCAGAAGGTATAGCAAAAGCTCATCCATTAAAAAGATTAGGTGAAGGAAAAGACTCTGCCTCCCTTGCTAAATTTTTAATTACTGACGATAGTTCGTGGATTACAGGTCAAATTATTGCAGTTGATGGTGGTAGATCAAAACTATCCTAAAGTGAAAAAATACTTTTTATTAATAATTATTTTTTTTTTATTTTTTACTAAAAGTTTCTCAAAAAATTATAAATTTGAAAAAATTGTAAACCTTAATGATCCATGGGGTTCAACTTTTATCAATGATAATGAATTAATAGTTACAGAAAAAAGTGGAAAAATTAAAATCATAAATATTAATTCAAAAGAAATTTCAGAAATAAAACATGATCTCAATTTTCTTGAATATGGACAAGGTGGATTACTAGATATAATTTATCAGGATGGAACTATCTGGATTTCTTATTCAGAAAATAGAGGTGATTGGAAAGCAAGCACTTCTATTGCAAAAGCTAAATTAAATAAAAAAGAATTAAATTTTGAAAATATTTTTCAAGCAAATCCACCCATAGACTCTGGTTATCATTTTGGTTCAAGGTTAGCGATTAAAGATGATTATCTTTATGCTTCAGTTGGTGAAAGAGGTCAGGGAATGATTGCTCAAGATCCCACAAAACATCCGGGTAGTATTATTAGAATTCATAGAGACGGGAGTATTCCAAAAGATAATCCCAAATTTAAAGGTAAACAAAATTGGTTGCCAGAGATTTATCAAATAGGAGTTAGAAACCCACAAGGCTTAACTCTTTCACCATATGATGGAAAGATTTATTTAAGTAACCATGGGGCAAAAGGTGGGGATTGGTTTGGAGAAGTAAAAAAAGGTGAAAATTATGGTTGGAAAATACTGGGGTGGGGTGGGAAAAACTACTCAGGCACTAAAATTGGGCCAAAATGGAAGCCAGGTTTTACCAAAGCAATTCAATATTGGGTACCATCAATTGCGACGAGTGCAATAACAATTTACAAAGGAGGTGAGTTTGAGGAGTGGAACGGTCACGCTTTAGTCACTTCCCTTAAAGATAAATCATTAAGAAAGCTAATTTTTGATGATTTATCTAACATAAAAGAAGAGATTATTTTTAAAAATAAAATTGGAAGAATTAGAGATATCCAAATACATCCCCGTAGCGGAAAAATTTATTTTTTGGGGGGAGAAGTATTGTGGGTAATGAAAAAAAGTTAATTATCTAAAATTTTTTTTTTTGCTTTGTCAAACTCTTCTTCAGTTAAAACTCCATTTTTTAAAAGTTCATTCAATTTATTTAGTTCACTAGTCAAATTTTTAGTATCTTCTAAGGAATTTTCATTTTCTAAATTAGATTGATTAGAATTTTTTGCACTAAATCCAGTCATAATAGCTCTACCACCTAAATAAACTACAAAAATTAAAATAGGTATTATTAATCCCAAGAAAATTATCTTTTCCATAAACTAATCCTCATCTTCCTCTCTCCAATTTTTTTCATACATTAGCCAAGCTGCATATATTACTGAAAATGTTCCAACAATCATACCATAATCGAATCCCGTCTGTTGATCATATAAGTGCCAACCTAATTGTGTTGCACCAATAGGTGGAATTGTAAGTATAGCCATAAGAATAGCTATCCTATATGGATATTTTGGTTTTTTCATAAGCTAAGTTTATCAAAAATAACTTATAGATTTAAATATTAAATTTGCGATCTTTTGAAACAGTCAATTGTATTTTTTAACAAACAAGCAATTGTCATTGGTCCCACACCACCAGGAACTGGGGTTAAAGCTTTTGCATTTTTTGAAACTTCATCAAATGCTACATCTCCAACAATTCCTTTATCAGTTTTATTTATACCAACATCAATTACAATTGTATCCTTTTTAACCCAATCTCCTTTAACAAGTTCTGGAATACCAACTGCTGCAACAATGATATCTGCCTTTAAACATTCAGCTTTCAAATCTTTAGTTTTTGAATGAGTAATTGTTACAGTGCAGTTTTCTTTTAAAAGAAGTTGTGTCATAGGTTTGCCATTTAAATTCGATCTACCAACTACAACTGCTTTTTTCCCACTTAAATTTGGTTCAATCTTTTTTATTAACAAATAACACCCCATAGGAGTACAAGGTATTGAACTTTCATACCCTGAAGAAAGATTTCCAACATTCATTGGATGAAAACCATCTACATCTTTCAAAGGATTAATTGCTTCAATAATTTTTTTTTTATCGATGTGTTTTGGTAAAGGTAACTGAACCAAAATACCAGATACTGTTGCATTCTTATTTAATTCATCTATTTTATCTAAAACAACCTTTTCCTCTATACTTTCTGAATACCTTATAATGTCTGATTTAAGCCCAACCTCATTTGCAAATTTTTCTTTATTTCGAACATAAATTTTACTTGGAGCTAAATCTCCAATTAAAATTACAGTTAGTCCAGGAACCCTATTATATTTTTCTTTTAAATCAGAAACTTCTTTTTTGAGCTCTTGTCTTAATAATTCAGCTTCTTTTTTACCATCTATTAAAATCATAAATTTTTAGAATATCATTGGCGCAATGTAAATCTTCATACACACTTCTATAAACCAAATCAATAGAAGTAAAATTATAGGTGATATATCTAAAGAACCTAAATTTGGCAGGAAACGTCTAATTCTATTTAAAAAAGGATCTGTTAATCGGTAAGTTAGTTCTAAAACTGAATAAACAAATCTGTTTTGTGTATTTAAAATGTTAAAAGCTATTAACCAGCTGACTATAACATTGGCAATCACCACATAAGAATACAATTTTAATATCTGTAAAATTAAATAAAAAATAGCAATCATTTTTTTTCGATATAAATTGACTGGCTCGGAAAAGCAAAAGAAGCTTTGTTATTCTCAACAATTTGTTTAACTTCAATTGCTAAACGTTCTTTTACTGAAAGCCACTCGTTCCAACTATCTGTTTTTGTAAAACATCGTACATACATATCAATTGAACTATCTGAAAATTTATCAACCCTAACGGCTACTCCTATACTTGGATTAAAATCTTCACTCTTATTAATGTGCTTTTCTATTTGGTCTCTTATAGTTTTTAATTGATCTACAGTAGTGTCGTATTGAAGAGTTATTACCCAGCTAATTAACCAATTTGAGGTCTCACTAACATTAACAACTGCATTTTCTGCAAATTGAAAATTTGGAATGATTGCTAAAGATTTATCAAATTTCCTAATTGTTGTAGATCTAAAACCAATTTTTTCAACAATGCCCTCTATTATTCCATCAACTAAAATCCAATCTCCAATTTTAAATCTTTTTTCTACAAGAACTAAAATCCCTGAAATTAAATTTTTAAATAAATCTTGAGCACCTAAAGCTACCGCAACACCAAATAAACCTAGACCAGCAATAATTGGACCAATTTTTATACCCCATAATTCTAGTACAGCTGCTAAGCCTAAAATAAAAATAAGTACCTTTAATGATTTAATTATCCAACCAATAAGTTCTCTTGTTAGTAGCTTGTCTAGTCCACTTAGAATGTATGAAATAGGTTCAATAATTTGATGAATTACCCAAAAAATTAGAATGGTTATTAAAGTTCTATTAATTGTGTCAACTGTCTCTCGGCCTTCACTAGAAAAAGTCATATAATAACTTGCAATAAAAAAACCTAAAACTATTGGTAAAAATCTTGCTGGACCAGTGAGTGATTGAACAAAAGTATCATCTAATTTATTTGTTGTTCTTTTCGAAATAATTTCTAATTTTTTTATAATCAATTTACTTATCAATCCTCTAAAAATTAAAAAAGTTAAAAATATCAAAATTCCAATTAATATTTGAAAAATATCAACTCCAAGAATTCCCTTATTCCAAACTGATATAAATATTTCTGAAAAATTATTTAATAATTCCATAATCAAATTTTATATAACAAAAACTCTTCTTCTCCAGGATTAAAAAGAAAAATCTTTTTCCATTTAATTTCATTCAATATTGATGAGGTTTTTTCACCAATACACATTAAATTTGTATTCATCCAGAGATTTTCAGATTGATAAGTCTTGATAAAATTTAAAAAGCTAGAAGCACTATTTTGAGAATAAATATAAACCATATCAGGCATATTCATTTTTAAATCTTTAATAAATTTTTCATCAAATTTTTGATTATGATTAACTCTATAATTAATAATTCTTTTAATACTATACCCTTCCTTTGAGAGTTTTTGATCCAAATCATATGATATTATTTCTCCACTAATATAAAGAAGCTGTCTACTTTTTAAGTCATAATATCGTAAAATTAATTCTTTTAAATTTAAAACATTTCCATCTGCTGTAAATGTGTTTTGGAATCCTACACTTCTGGCCTTTTTTTCTGTTGTTTCGCCTACACAGAAACATTTTATATTTTTATTTAATTTATCTAAATCTAAAAATTTTACTGCATTAGCACTAGTAAAAATAATTCCACCATAATCAGAAAAATTTATTTTTTCATAGTTAATTTTATAAATACTTATTAATGGAAGATGAGAAACTTGATGACCTAAAGATTTAAATCTTAAAATCATTTCTCTGGAGTCTTCTAATGGTCTAGTTAATAAAATATGCATATTATCTCTTATAAGAATTTTTTGATTTTATTTTTAAAATCTCTCCAACTTCTTTACCAAGTTCTTTAAATCTATGAATTTTACTAGATTTTTTTTCATAAAATCTTTTAGAACCATCTATAGAAAAAAGTTCTACCTCTACTGTGATTTCATCTTCTTCTATTTTGGAATGAATGCCCACAGCTGTTTCACAATCTCCTTCTAAAACTTTTAAAATATTTCTTTCTGTGTGAGCTCTTTTGTAGGTTTCTTCATGATTAATTTTTTTTAAAATGGAAATTATTTCAACATTATTTTCTCTACATTGCAATGCTATAATTCCTTGTCCAGCGCTTGGGATTATTTCTTCAACTGTAAATATTTGCGAAATTTCATTTTCAAGTTTTAAATATTTTATTCCAGCATAAGATAAGATTATAGCGTCGTATATTCCTTCTTTTAACTTTTTTATCCTAGTATCAACATTGCCTCTAATAAGTTTACAATTGATATCTGGTCTAATATTTTTTATTTGATACTCTCTTCTGTACGAAGAAGTTCCAATAATAGATTTTACGTTTAATTCTTTAAGTTTTTTTTTATTTGTAGTTATTAAAATTTCTCTTGGATCATTTCTTTCTAAAAAAGTATCTGTTATGAGTCCTTTTGTTTCAATAGCAGGCATGTCTTTAAGAGCATGAACTGCAATATCAATATTATTATTCTGAAGCTCCTTTTCAATATTGCTTGAAAATAAACCTTTGCCTCCTACTTCAGAAAGTCTTGAGTCCTGGACTTGATCACCTTTAGTTGTAATTGATTTAATAACAATATCATCCTCATTTAAATTTGTATTTTGAATAATTTTATCTTTAGCTTTTTGTGCATAAAGTAATGCTAACTTACTCCCTCTAGATCCTATTATTATTGTCTTATACATAAATAAATTTATTTCTTTTTTGTATTGAGATTGTACAATTATTAAAAACTATTTGAATGAACAAAAAACCCTTAATTCTTGGAATAGAGTCTAGCTGTGATGAAACAGCTGCATCTTTAATAACAGAAAATAAACAAGGTATCCCAATAGTTTTATCAAACATCATTTCAAGCCAAGTAGAAGTTCATAAAGAATTTGGTGGAGTAGTGCCAGAACTTGCCGCTCGATCTCATATAGAAAAAATAGATTGGATTGTTAAAAAAGCAATAGATAAAAGTGGAAGAAAAATTAAAGAAATAGATGCTGTGGCTTCAACTGCTGGACCTGGTTTAATTGTATGTTTGTCTGTTGGTTTAAGTTTTGGAAAAGCTTTTGCAAAAGCCATTGATAAACCATTCATTGCAGTAAATCATTTAGAAGGGCATGCATTAAGCCCAAAACTAAATTCAAAACTAAACTATCCATATCTTCTTTTGTTAATATCGGGAGGACATACTCAATTTTTAAGTGTAAATGGTCTTGGGAAATATAAAAGACTAGGAACGACTATTGATGATGCATTGGGTGAAGCATTTGATAAAACTGCAAAACTTTTAGGAATTGAATTTCCAGGAGGTCCTCAAATAGAAATTTTAGCTGAGAAGGGTAATTCCAAAAAATATGATTTACCAAAACCAATTTTTAACAAAGGAGGATGTAACTTATCTTTTGCAGGACTTAAAACTTCAATTTTAAAAATAACTAAAACTATTAAAACAGATCAAGAAAAATTTGATTTAGCTGCATCTTTTCAAAAAACCGTTGAGGAAATATTGTATAAAAAAACCCAAATTGCATTTGATGAATTTGGAAAACTAAATAATTCAAAAGAAAAAATATTCGTAATCGCCGGAGGTGTCGCAGCAAATAAAAATATAAGAACTATGTTAGTTAACCTATGCGAGGAAAATAATTATCAAAGTATATTCCCACCAATAGAATTGTGTGGAGATAACGCAGCTATGATAGCATTGGTTGGTTTAGAAAAATTTAAATCAGAACAGTTTGATGATTTAAATTATCCTGCAAAGCCTAGATGGCCATTAGATGAAGATGCTATTTTTTTAAAAGGCGCAGGAGTACAACTATAATGCAGTACTGGTTAATGAAGTCTGAACCAAATGTTTGGTCGATTGAACAACAAAAAAAGGCTGGAGTCAAAGGAGCTTCCTGGGATGGAGTTAGAAATTATCAAGCTGCAAAAAATTTGAAAAGTATGAAAAAAAATGATCTTTGTTTTTTTTATCATTCAAATATTGGAAAAGAGATAGTTGGTATTATAAAAGTTATAAAGGAATTTTATTTAGATAAAACAGATAAGAAAAGTAAGTTTGTTGCGGTTACTGTTCAATTTAAAAATAAACTTTCCAACCCTGTAACCCTAGAAAATATCAAAAAAAATAAGGAATTGGGCCATTTAGCATTAATTAAGCAAAGTAGGCTTTCTGTAATGCCGGTTGATTATAAAAGCTGGAAAATTATAAATAACATGAGTAAAATTAAAAAAAAAATATCACATGCCAAAAAAAAGAAAAAGAAAAAAAACCTCTAGAAAAGTTAAAAGAAAAAAAAAGGTTAGAAAAAAAACCTCTAGAAAAATAAAAAGAAAAAAAAAGGTTAGAAAAAAAACCTCTAGAAAAATAAAAAGAAAAACTAAAGCAAAAAAAGATAAAATAAATTCGGCTCCAGAAGTTATAATTAAGACTAAACGAGAATGGGCAAAACAAGGTTTAGCTAATAAGGCGCAATATCAAAAAAAATATAAAGAATCTATAAAAAATAATGATGGGTTTTGGAAAAAAGAAGGTAAAAGAATTTCTTGGATTAAGCCTTATAAAAAAATTAAAGATGTAAAATATAGTAGTAAAGAAGTAAAGGTTAAATGGTTTTATGATGGAACTTTAAATGCCTCTGCTAATTGTATTGATAGACATTTAAAAGATAAAAAAGATAAAACAGCAATAATTTGGGTTGGAGATGATCCAAAAGATAATCAGAAAATAACTTATAAACAACTTTATCAAAAAGTTTCAAAAGCAGCTAATGGATTAAAAAAACTAGGCATTCAAAAGGGAGATAGAGTTACAATTTATCTAACAATGATACCTGAGCTGGCAATTTTGATGCTTGCATGCGTTAGGATCGGTGCCGTTCATTCAATTATTTTTGGTGGTTTTTCTGCAGATTCTATTTCTGGAAGAGTAAATGATTGTGAGTCAGAATACATTATTACAGCAGATGAAGGAGTTAGAGGTGGTAAAACAATTCCACTAAAATCTACAACTGATGAGGCTTTATTAAGTTGTCCAAATGTAAAAAAATGCATTGTTGTTAAAAGAACTGGAAATGAAATCAATTGGAATCATAACAGAGATATTTGGTATCATGATTTAATTAAAGATGTTCCTGTAAATTGTGAGCCTGAAGAAATGAATGCTGAGGATCCTCTATTTATACTATATACTTCTGGATCAACTGGTAAACCAAAAGGAGTTTTACACACTACTGGTGGTTATATGGTTTATGCTTCTATGACACACCAGTATATTTTTAATTATAAACCGAAAGATATTTATTGGTGCACTGCAGATATTGGTTGGGTTACCGGACATAGTTATATAATTTACGGTCCACTTGCAAATGGTGCTACAACAATAATGTTTGAGGGAATTCCAAATTATCCAGATACTTCTAGATGGTGGCAAATTATAGATAAATTTAAAGTTAATACTTTTTACACTGCACCAACTGCTATAAGAGCTTTGATGAGAGAAGGAGATGGTCCTGTTAAAAAAACCTCAAGAAAATCTCTAAAATTGCTTGGAACAGTAGGGGAACCAATTAATCCAGAGGCATGGATGTGGTATTACAAGACTGTTGGAAATTCTCAGTGTCCAATTGTTGATACATGGTGGCAAACAGAAACTGGTGGAATAATGATTTCTCCTCAAACAGGTGCCATACCTTTGAAACCAGGTTCTGCAACAAAACCATTCTATGGAATTAAACCATTACTTGTTGATAAAAATGGTAAAGAGATAAAAGGAGCAGGTGAAGGAAGACTTTGTATTGCACAATCTTGGCCTGGGCAAATGAGAACAGTTTATGGAGATCACCAAAGATTTATTGATACCTATTTTTCACAATTTGATGGAAAATATTTTACTGGTGATGGGTGTAGAAGAGATAAAGATGGATATTATTGGATAACAGGAAGAGTTGATGATGTTATAATCGTATCAGGTCATAATTTAGGAACTGCTGAAATTGAAAGTGCATTTGTGGCTCATCCTAAAGTAGCAGAGGCAGCAGTAGTTGGTTATCCACATGATATTAAAGGTAATGGCTTATATTGTTATGTAACTTTAAATGCGGGTGAAAAAGACTCAGGTGAACTTGAAAGAGATTTAAAGCTTTGGGTTAGAAAACAAATTGGTCCATTAGCAACACCTGACTTAATTCATTTTACTCCTGGATTACCAAAAACAAGGTCTGGAAAAATTATGAGAAGAATTTTAAGAAAAATTGCAGCAAATGAACATGATCAACTAGGTGATACTACCACTTTAGCTGATCCAAGTGTTGTTGATAGTTTGGTCGATAATAGAAAAAATATTTAAAATTTAATTAATTCTTCAAATTCTTTTTTAATTATATCCCACTTTAAAATCATTGAATTCAATACAATCTTTCGATCTAAAATTTTAAGTTCTTCAGCAATTGGTGCCCATTTATATAATGAAAGAGCACTAAAATTAAAGGGTAAATCTTTATAATAAATTTCCCAATTTATATTTTCTAATCTTTGATTAAAATTTTTTTTGGTTTCATCTATAATATTTAAAGGCATCTTGTTTGAAATTTCATCATCTAATATTTTATAAAATATTTCTTTTGCATGATGGGTGCCTTGATAATTGAAATTAACTTTTAAGTATGAAAAAATAAAAAAAGTTAAATCTTGTAAAGCAACAGAATAAATATTCCATTTAGCTAAATTTACTGAAGACATAAATTGATCATTTTCAAAATGAAGAACATACCTCGTTCCCATTCTGGTTTTTAAATAATTATATAAGGTTACTTGTGTTACCCAAGCTGATTTTGTTTGAATAAAATTTTCAAGCTCATCTAATGTCTTTATTTTTTTTTTAGGAATAAATGCCTTAAATAATGAAAACAGATAAATCCTAAAATCTTTAAAGGTAAGATCCTTCCAAGTTAATTTATATTTTGCCATAATTTTAATCAGATGTGCCAATTATATCTTAAAAAAGTAAGAAATAAGTAGCTAATATGATCAATTTTAAGTCTTTTCAAAACTCTCATAATGGTTATGGTTTCGCCTAGTTATAACTAAATAGAGAGGTAAAAATGTCAAATCAACAAAAACACTGGGAAAAAACCAGAGGATTGCTAATAATGACTTTAGCAATTTGGTTTGTATTCTCAATTGGCATCTTCTTATTCGGAGCTGAAATGAATGAGGTCACAGGACCTTTCGGTTATCCATGGACATATTGGTTTACATGTCAGGGATCTCTTGGAATTTTCGTAATCCTTATTTTTTGGTTTGCGAATAGACAAGAAAAAATCGATGAAGAATTCGGCTTTTCAGAAAGAGAGGACGACTAATGAAAGGTAATTTTATAGATAATTTGCCTAAAGTTTATGGAATCTATACAGGTGGATTTTTAGGTTTCATAATCCTTATGGCAATTGGTGAACAGATGGGTATGACATCTAAAGCAATAGGAATTTGTTTCGTTGCTTTTACTGTGGCCATCTACGCAATAATTGGCTATCTATCACGTACAGCGCAAGCTGATGCCTATTATGTAGCAGGAAGACAAGTACCAACCGTGTTCAACGGAATGGCAACTGCAGCAGACTGGATGTCTGGTGCGTCATTCGTTGCAATGGCAGGTGGTATTTACTTTAAGGGTTACGGTTACATGGCTTTACTTGTAGGTTGGACTGGTGGTTATGTGCTAGTTGCATCTTTATTAGCACCATACTTAAGAAAATTTGGCTGTTACACAGTTCCAGATTTTATTGGTACAAGATACGGTGGTAATTTAACTAGGTTTCTTGCAGTAGTAGTTTTAACTGTTGCTTCATTTACCTATGTGACTGCACAAATTAACGCTACAGGTACAATTGCTTCTGTTGCTTTAGATATTCCATTTCAATACGCTGTATATGTTGGATTAGTAAGTATTTTACTATGTTCAATGTTAGGCGGTATGAGAGGAGTAACTTGGACACAGGTTGCACAGTATATCGTACTAATTATAGCTTACTTACTTCCAGTATTCTGGATCAGTAACAAAATAGGTGCGGGTTTCTTCCCTCACTTTATGTTGGCTGATGAAGTAGCTAGAATTGGAGAACTAGAACAACAGTTTGGTTTTATTAAAAACTCAGCTGCTGATCTTGCGAATGTACCTAAAGGTTTAGCTGGAATAACAAAAGCTCACTCAGCGGTAAACGCTTCTCCGTGGGCATTTATTTCATTAGCGCTTGCAATGATGATGGGAACAGCATCTTTGCCTCACGTGATGATGAGATATTTCACTACTCCAAGTGTAAAAGCAGCTAGAAAATCAGTAGGTTGGTCTTTATTCTTTATCTTCCTACTTTATTCTTCTGCTCCAATGTTAGCGACACTATCTAAATTGTCATTGATGGATCCAAATTTATCTACGGGTATTATTGGTAAATCAATAGCAGATGTTCAAGCGATAGATTGGTATCAAAACTGGAACGCAGCAAACTTAATGTTTGTAAGCGACTTTAACGGAAATGGAACTCTTGAATTAAATGAGTTTTTCATGGGTGGTAAAGCCGTTGTGTTAGCAACTCCAGAAATAGCTGGATTACCGTATGTAATCTCAGGTCTGGTTGCCGCTGGAGGTATGGCTGCTGCCATGTCAACAGCTGATGGTTTGATTCTAGCAATTGCAAATGCAATCTCTCACGATGTTTACTATAAAATCATCGATCCAAAAGCTGAGACTGCAAAAAGACTAGTTGTTGCAAGGGTATTACTTGTAGTAATTGGTTTTGCTGGAGCAACTATTGCAGCAATGGAGATCCAAGGTATCTTAGGTTCAGTAATATGGGCTTTTGACTTTGCGATGTCTGGATTGTTCTTCCCACTTGTACTTGGTGTATGGTGGAAGAGAGCTAACAAAGAAGGTGCTATAGCTGGTATGGCTTTAGGTCTTGCTTCTGGTATGGGTTACCTAATTTGGGTACGAAATGGTGGAAGTGGATTCTTAGGAATTACACAGTTAACTTTCGGTATCTTTGGTTCAGCTGTTAGTTTAGTTGCTATGGTTGTAGTGAGTTTAATGACTCAAGAACCAGATAAAGCAACTCAAAAAATGGTTGATGATGTGCGTGTACCAAGTGGTAAATCAATACTTGGTAAACAACACTAAATAATCTTTTAAAGGGGCGATTAATTTCGCCCCTTTTATTTTAATAATTTTTCCAATATAAATTTTAAATGTCTGCGAATTTTCATCCTTTAGTCTATATAATAGATTATCTGCTTGGAATTATCATGTGGACCCTAATAGGAAGAGTTGCAATGAATATTTTTCAAAGAGAGGACTCAGAATTTTTTTTCATGAAAGTATTTGTTAAATATACTAATCCTTTATTAAAATTATTTAAGCCAATCACACCTTCTTTTATTATTGGACCCTTAGTACCTTTATATGTAGCTTGGTTCTTTTATATGATTAGATTTTATCTAATGCCCTGGATCTTAGGATATTCTGTAATGGGTATGTTGTCATTTCCTCTTGAAAGTGAAATTTCGAGACAAATTTATCAATTTTTTAATTCATTTAAATTTTAAAAATTGATACTAGTAAATCAAGTAATCAATGAAAAAAATAAAAATTTCACCATCAATTTTATCAGCTGATTTTAGTGAATTAGGTAAAGAGATTAAAAGACTTGAGAAAGCTGGAGCTGATATGATTCATGTAGATGTTATGGATGGTCATTTTGTTCCTAACTTAACAATCGGTCCCCCAGTAATTAAAGCACTTAGGAAACACTGTTCTTTAAAATTTGATGTTCACCTGATGATTTCACCTGTTCATGAATATATTGAAGCTTATGCAGATGCAGGGGCAGATATCATAACCATTCATCCAGAAGCAACTAATAATTTAAGTGAGTCTATATATAAAATTAAAGAATTAAAAAAAAAAGTTGGCATATCTTTAAATCCTGAAACAAAAACAGATGTTATTAAAAAATATTTAAAAGATATTGACTTAGTATTAATCATGAGTGTTCATCCAGGTTTCGGTGGTCAAAAATTTATGCCTGAAGTTTTAGATAAAGTTAGAGAATTAAAAACTATCCATAAAGATCAAAACTTAACTTTTGACATTGAAATAGATGGTGGGATTAATTTTGAAAACTCCCAATCTGCAATAGATGCTGGAGCTAATATATTAGTTTCTGGTACCACAATTTTTAAAAGCAATAATGGAGATATAAAAAAAAATATTGAATTACTAAAATCATCTTAAATAAATGATTTTAAGAAATTCTTTTAATTTTATTAATCATTTTTTTAAGAATATAAAAAAAAAAATTAAGATTATTTATTTAAATTCTAATTATTATGATAAAAAAATATCAAAGATTCATTTTGATAATTTAATTTATAAACCAAGTCCACATCTCTTATCTTCAATAATAAAATATCAAAATAAGAAATTTAATATTAAAGATATTTCAACAGAAAACTTTTGGAATGATAAAAATATTAATAAAAAAGACTTTAGAAAGCTTAATAATTTTTATTGGTTTTTTAGTTTAGATTTGAAATCTTCAAAAAAAATTACTCAATCTATAATTCTAAATTGGATAGAAAAAAATTTTAAGTATAATTCTAAAAGTTGGGAATTCGATTTAACTTCAAAAAGAATAATCGCCTGGCTATCGAGTCACAATCTTACATATGAAAATATATATGAAGAATACAAAAAAAAATTTAATTGGATAATTCAAAAACAAACCAATCATTTAATGAATGAAATAAATAAATCAAAATTAATTGATGATAAAATAATTGGATGTGCAGCAATAATTTTAGTTGGTCTTTGTTATCAAGATAAAAAAAATTACCTCCCTTTTGGATTAAATCTTTTAAAAAAGATTTCAAATTTATCATTGGATAACCAAGGATTTCCAAAATCTAGAAGTATTAAGCAAATTATATTTTATTTAAAATATTTTATTTTAATTAGGGAATGGTTTAAAGAGGCTCAGGTTGCTATCCCCGATGAAGTGAATGAAACTATAAATTATTTGGGTCAAGGTTATGCTTTTGTATGGCAAAATACAAAATCTGATATCTTATTTAATGGCAACAACACATCAAATAATTACGAATTTGATCATTACTTAAAAAGATTTGGTTACATCTTTAAAAACGACAGCAGAGAATTAGGTGGGTATGCAATTTTAAGAAATAAAAAGATATCTTTAATAATGGATATCGGAAATTCACCAAATTTAAATTTTTCAAAAGATTATCAATCTGGTGCAATGTCATTTGAAATAATTTCTAATGGAAAAAAATTAATCAGTAATTGTGGATATTATACAAATAAAAACTTAAAATTAAATGAATTATCAAAATCTACAGCTACACATAATACCTTAACAATTGATGATCATTCATCATGTCAATTTAGAAAAATAAACAAAAATAATTTAATTCTATGTGGGGAATTAAAAATTTTAAAAAAAAATATAGTTTTTGAAAAAAATTATTGGAAAATAAATGCTTCTCATAATGGGTATCAAAAGAAATATAATTCAATACACGAGAGAGAAATTGAATTTTATGTGGAACAAAATAAGTTTATTGGTAAAGATAAAATACTAAATAAACATCCAAATTTTAATATTAAATTTGATATAAGATTTCATTTAGAGCCAGGTGTAAAATTAATGAAAACACAGGATAATAAAACCATATTAATTGAATTAGAAGATGAAGGTTGGAAGTTTACTTGTGATAACTTTGATATAAATATTGATAATGGATTATATTTCGGTAAAAAAAATTCATATACACAAAACCAAAATATTTTTATTTCAGGAATTGCAAATAAGAAAAATGAAACTATTAATTGGCAATTAACAAAGATATAATGCAAAAAATAAAAAGAGTTCTTATCTCAGTTTCAAATAAAAAAAATTTAAAACAAATTTTAAAAACATTAAAAAAACACAAAGTTCAGGTTATAAGCTCCGGCGGAACCTTTAAAGAAATTAAAAAACTTGGATTTAATAGTAAAGAAATTTCTGAGTATACTGGTTTTTCCGAAATTTTAGAAGGAAGAGTAAAAACTCTCCATCCAAAAATACATGCTGGTATATTAAATAAAAGAAAAAACAAATCTCATAAAATAGATTTAGCAAACAACAATTTTGAAAACATTGATTTAGTAATAGTAAATTTCTATCCATTTGAGGAAACAATTAAAATGACAAAAAACCATAATAAAATTATTGAAAACATAGATATTGGAGGTCCAACTATGATAAGGGCTGCTGCTAAAAATTACAATGATGTAACTGTTGTAACTTCAACTAATCAATATGAAGAACTTATAGAAGAAATGAATAAAAATAATGGTTCTACATCAATCAAATTTAGAGAAAAAATGTCTAGATTAGCTTTTGCCGAAACAGCTTATTATGATGCTTTGATATCTGAATATTTTAACAAAATTAATAATAATTTTTTTCCAAATAAAAAAATAATTTATGGAAATTTAATTGAAAAATTACGATACGGAGAGAACCCTCATCAACAGGGTGCCATTTATTCAAAAAATAAAACTCTTAATATCGAACAAATTCATGGAAAACAGTTAAGTTATAATAATTATAATGATATATTTGCTGCATTAACAATATCTAAATCCTTACCTAAAAATAGAGGTACAGTAATCATCAAACATACAAATCCTTGTGGAGCATCAATAATTAAAAATAAATTAGAAAGTTTTAAATTTGCTTTAGCATGTGATCCAATTAGTGCTTTTGGTGGAATCGTTTCTTGTAACTTTAAAGTCTCAAAAAATTTAGCTATAAAATTAAATAATATTTTTTTAGAAGTAGTAATAGGTAATGGTTTTGAAAAAGAAGCTTTAAAAATACTCAAAAAGAAGAAAAATTTAAGATTAATAGACTCGTCTAAGTTTAATTTGAATGAAAATTTTAAATTTAATTATATTAATAAAAATATGTTAGTACAATCTGAAGATACAAAAATTTTTTCAAAAAAAGATTTTAAAATTGTTTCTAAGAAAAAACCTACTAAATCACAAATTGAAAACCTAATATTTGCTTTTAATATTTGTAGATTTGTAAAATCTAATTCAATAGTTATAGCTTCAAACAAATCGACAGTTGGTATAGGATCAGGTCAGCCAAGTAGATTGGATAGTTGTAAACTTGCTATAAATAAAATGAAGAAATTTATAAATCCTAAAAATGATATCATTGCAGCCTCAGATGCATTCTTTCCATTTGTTGATGGAATAGAAAAATTAGTACAATCTGGAGTATCAGCTATTATTCAACCAGCAGGATCGATGAGGGATAAAGAAGTTATCAAATTTGCAAATGATACTAATACTGTATTACTTTTTTCTAGAACTAGACATTTCAGACATTAAAAATTTCATCAATTTTTGCCGCTAAAATAAAATCATTTTCTGATAATCCCTCAATTGCATGGGTTGAAATATTTATCTTAGCATATCCCCATCCAAACATAATATCTGGATGATGCCCCTCCTCTTCTGATATTTTTCCAACTTGATTTGTAAAGTTTTGGCTTTCAATAAAATTTTTAAATTTAAAATTTTTTTCCAAGTAAAATATTTTTTTTTCATTTTTTAATACATCCCAACCATCTACTTTTTTTTGATATTTATGAATCTCAGAAATATCAAATGCAACGACACCACCTTCGCAAGGTACACATTTTTTTTTAATCAAATCATTCATAAGTTAATGGAGCGGGCAAAGGGGGTCGAACCCTCGACCTTCTCGTTGGCAACGAGACGCTCTACCACTGAGCTATACCCGCAAAAAAAATAATATAAAGAATGTAAATTCTTATTTCAAGAAGTTTAAAATTATTAATAGTTTAATTCGATTAAATTTTTTTCAAAAATATTGTTGAGTTTATCAATAAATTTACTATCAAAATTTTTTTTCCACTCATTTTTGGGCCCTAAATTAAAAAAAGGTATCTTCTTTTTATTTTCACGGGCAACAATTCCTTCGTTAAAACCTTGGTTCTCTTCTATTTTTTTTAAATTTTCAAATGATGTGCTACTAACAGCATTTTTTGCTTTTTCTCTACTGAATCCTTCTTTATTGTTTGATATCTCATTAATAAATTTAATTATTTCCTTAAATACTAAAAATGTTTCTTTTAATAAGTCTTCATATTTTAAAAATTTGACTGGTATTAAATTATTATTTTTCCATGATTGATAGTTCTTTTCCCATGAACTGATGAATTGATAATCACTATAATCATTTTTTTTTTTAAAGTCATAGGTAAAATTATTTTGATCTTGCATCACATCTAATGCTTTTTCATAGTCTATCTGAAAATGTCTCGACATAGAGTCTAAAACATTTCGAGGATCTCTTACAATATAAATTCCTCCTAAAGTATTTTTTTTATTGGTAAAATTATTTTGTCCCAATCTAACAAGTGCACTATGTGTTTTAAAAAATTTAATTTTTTTATCTAAATTAATTTTTTCTTGTGCAGCTATCCAAAATCTGGAGGTGTCTCCCGGTAAATTTAGATCATAGCTAAATCCTTCTAAATAATCCTTAACTGGAAATTGTGGTATATGATTTAATTGCTTATCACTCAAGAAGAAGCCATCTTTAGTATAATAATAAGCACTTATTAAAGATCTCAACCATGTGTTTCCATTTTTTGGATATGAGGACAACCAAATAATCATTTATTTTATCTTTTAAATATTTTTGATATTATTATCATACTTATTTATTAAATTATGAATCTTCCAAAAATAATACCTATTTTTCCATTAAGTAATTTTATAATTTTTCCAAAAACGACTGTGCCTTTGAACATTTTTGAAACAAGATATATTGATATGGTCAATGACAGTATGAAAACAAATAAATATATTGGGATGATACAGCCTAAAATATCTAAAAATCAGGATAATGAAGAATTACCTACACTTCACAGGATTGGGTGTTTAGGAAAAATAACAAGCTTTAAAGAAACAGAAGATGGTCGATACCTAATAGATTTAAAAGGTATTATCAGATTTCAAATTAATAAAGAAATAAAAACAAATAAAAAATATAGAGAATTCGATGTAAGTTTTGATAATTATTTACACGATTTAAATAGTGAAAAAGAAGAATTAAAATTTTCTGATTTAAAAATAATCTTTAAAGATTTGAGAAATTTATTTGAAAAAAGAGGTTTTATAATTAATTGGAAAGCATTAGAAAAACAAAGTTTAGATGAAACTATAAATGCACTTGCAATCGCTTCACCATTTAGTTTAGAAGAAAAACAAATTTTACTTGAAGCTACAGACTTAAATATAAGAAAAACAAAAATAGCTGAAATTTTAAGTACTTATACATACGATCAATTTAACAATAATACATTACAATAAATTATATTCTCAAGCCGTTGTCAGCAAGTTTTTTAAAGAATGAATTGAAAATTTTATTTTTTCCTAAGATGCTTAATGATTTGCCAATTAATTCATTATTAGTTTTACTTTCAAAATTAAAAAACTCATAAATAAAATCAATACCTGTTGAAAAAATTAAATTTTTGTCTTTTATTTCTTTTTCAAAATCATGACAAATTGTTGCGTCAAGAGCTAAGCCTAAATCTAATCTTTCGTCAATTAATCTTGAAAGACAAATAATATCTCTTAAAGACATATTAAAACCTTGTCCAGCAAGAGGGTGAACTTTGTGCAGTAAGTCGCCAAAAGCTAGAATATTATCTTTATAATAATTTCTTAAGTTAGAAGAATTAAGCTCAAATTTAGAAATAGCTCCAATTTTTGTTATTTGGTATTTAGGATTAAATTTTAAAATTAGACTTTTTATATCATTATCAAATTTTTGATTTTCTACTTTTAATGAATAAACAACTGAGGTTTGCATATTAGAAATAGGTAAAAATGCAATTGGTCCTTTATTTGTAAATATTTGAGACGCTATGTTATTTTTTATGATCCTTTTATGATTTATAATTGTTGTATATGCAAAACTAAAATAATTTTTCTTAATTTTTTTAGAAAAAAATTTTTTTGTTATTATATTATTTAAATCACAATTAATAATTAAATTATAATTTTTTTTATCTATTTTTTTAAAGTTTTTAGTTTTATTAAATTTAACAAATTTATTTCGAACTAAATTTTTTCTTAAAGCATCATATAGATATTCGTTTTTAATTATTGAAAAAGTTTGTTCATTCAAATTAGAAAAGTTTAAGATTTCACCTTTTTTAAAATTTTCTGTATAAATTTTAATTTTCTTTATTTCCCATAAAATTTTTTCAATATTCAAGACATTTCTATTTAAATAATTAATGTTAGATTTTGTTATTCCGATAGTGCGCGTTTGACTATATTTTTTGAGTTTATTACTGCAGCAAATGTCCACTGATAGAGCTTTTATAGCCAAAACTTTTGCTAATATTAAACTAACGAGTCCATCACCTATGATACAAACTTTCATAACAAATTAATTTTAACAGTAAAAATTAGATGATACAAAGTGGTAAATTTGATTCATTAAAAATGAATATAAAAAAAATAGCTAATACTGCTCTAGAATTTACTATTAATAGATTAATAGAAATATTAGGTATATTCATAATATTACTTGGAATATTATTGTTTATTTCATTAATCTCTTATTCTCCAGAAGACCCAAATTTTATATTTCCTGAAAATACAGAAATTAAAAATATACTAGGTTTTCAGGGAAGTTTTACTTCAGATCTTTTTTTTCAATCAATAGGACTCATTTCTTATTTAGTTCCTTTTACATTTTTTTTTACTGGAATAAACATTTTTAGAACTAAAGATTTTTTTCTGTTCATAGAAAATACTTTTTTTATTATTTTATATATAAGTTTTGGATCGTTATATTTTAGTTATTTTTATAAAACTGATTTTATTCTTTTTATTAATGGAAGTGGTGGTTTTATTGGAAACTACTTAGATAAAAGTTTTTTAAATAATCTGATCAATATTAATGAAGATATTGCATACTATATTTTAGCATTATTAATAATTATATTTTTCTTAATTAGTATTAATTTTAATTACAAAAAAGTCTGGAATTTTTTAAAACAGATTTTTAATTTAATAAATAAAGATAGAAATAAAAGTTATACAAATAAGAATGAAATAATAAATGAATACATACCACAAGAAGAAATTAAAGACTTAATTCAAGAAGACTTACCATTTATTAAAGCAGAGAAATTAAAGGGAAATGAAAAAAAAAAATTTAGTCTACCAGATCTTATTTTATTAAAAAAACCAACTAAAAATGAGAGAGATGATACAAAAAAAGATGAACGTAATGATCCTAAATTTTTAGAAAAAATATTATTAGATTTTGGAGTTAATGGTAATATAAAAAAAATAAGTCACGGTCCAGTAGTTACTTTAAATGAATTTGAACCAGCGGCTGGAGTAAAAGTTTCAAAAATTATTAATCTTTCAGATGATATTGCAAGAAATACAAGTTCAGAATCTGCTAGAATTGCAACAATACCTGGAAGCAATACTATTGGAATTGAATTGCCTAATGTTTCTAGAGAAAATGTTTATTTAAGTGAAATATTAAATAATTTAGATTTTAAAAAAAAAGAAATAAAATTACCTATAGCTTTAGGTAAAAGTATTTCAGGAAAACCATTAGTTGGTGATTTAGCTTCAATGCCTCATTTACTAATTGCAGGTACTACTGGCTCAGGTAAATCAGTTTGTATTAATACAATTATTTTATCTCTCCTATACAGACATACTCCTGAAAAATGTAAATTTATATTAATTGATCCAAAAATGTTAGAACTCTCGACTTATGAAGGCATTCCACATTTATTATGTCCTGTAATTACTGAAGCAAAAAAAGCTGCTTCAGTACTTGGGTGGGTGGTCAAAGAAATGGAGAGTAGATACAGATTGATGACCAAAGAAGGTGTCAGAAACATTGACAGTTACAATACAAAACACAAACTCCCAATGCCATATATAGTTGTTGTTGTTGATGAAATGTCTGATCTAATGCTCGTTGCTAGTAAAGAGATTGAAAACTATATTCAAAAATTATCTCAAATGGCAAGGGCAGCGGGTATCCATATAATAATGGCAACTCAAAGACCAAGTGTAGATGTTATAACTGGAACAATAAAAGCTAATTTCCCAACAAGAATTTCTTTTCAAGTAACATCTAAAATAGATAGTAGAACTATTCTAGGAGAGCAAGGAGCAGAACAATTATTAGGAAAAGGTGACATGCTATATATGTCTTCAGCAAATAAAATTATTAGGATACATGCTCCTTTTGTCTCAGATAACGAAATAGAAAAAATAAATGATTTTTTAAGATCACAAGCTGAACCAAATTATGTTGATGAAATATTAAATTTTGCAGATGAAAAAGAAATAAATGAAGGTTCAAAAAATCTTAACGACAAAGACGAGCTTTATCATACAGCAGTAGAAATAATAAAATCTGAGGGAAAAGCATCGACATCTTTTTTACAAAGGAAACTTCAAATTGGTTATAATCGTGCGGCTAGAATAATCGACATGATGGAAGCAGAAGGAATTGTGAGTAAAGCCAACCATGTTGGAAAACGTGATGTTCTTTAATGAAAAAAACTTTTATAATATTATTATTAATTTTCATAACTTCTGCTGCCTCAGCATCAATAAAAGAAAAAGTTATTAAAAATTTAAAAGATACAAAAAGTTTATCATTTAACTTTGAACAGAATATAAATGATAAAATA
>CABYGR010000007.1 GCA_902518595.1 uncultured Pelagibacteraceae bacterium
TTACTACACTTAGTGGTTTATCTTTTAACTTTAAACCATCAATATCAATACTTTCTAATAAAACTGTGGAATTTTTATACTGAACTATTTGAACTATTAATAAATTCTTATTCTCAGAGATTTTTAAAAGATTATTTTCTTTTTTATCTTCATGATCACCAAATTGACCTGTTGAATGAACATTTGCTAAGGCTGATATCAAGCTCATGATCTAACCCTCTCACCCTTTGGATCAACATAATGTGAAGAAACTATCTCAACTGGAATTACTTTATTTTTAAGTGGAGACATCACAAATAATTTTTCACCAATCATGTTTTTCCCATCTTTCAATATTGCTAAAGAAAATGGATTGTCATACTCAACACTCCAACAAGAAGCTGAAATATAACCTAATTTTGGATTTGGTAATGGAGCATTTGAATCTTTAACTAAATGTGATCCTTCTGGAATACTTGTTTTTTTATCTAAAGGAACCACTCCAACAACTTTATGTCTATCTTCAGCTGTAAATGCATCTCTTGTTAAAGATCTTTTGCCTATAAAATCTTTCTTTTTACTTACTAATCCTTCAAGAGAATTGTCATAAGGAATTGTTCTTCCATCAAGCTCAGAACCAGCAACGTGCCCCATTTCAATTCTTAGAGTTGATAAAGCCTCTGTTCCATATGGTTGAATTTTAAATTCTTGTCCAACTTCAATAATTTTTTCCCACATAAAGTTTCCATTATCAGACTCTACGTTTACTTCATATGCAAGCTCTCCAGAAAATGAAATTCTAAAAATTCTAGCCTTAATTCCAAATAAGTCTGCCTCCATGTAACCCATAAAAGGTAATCCCACATTTGATACGTCAGAATTTGGAAATAATTTTTGTAGTAAGTCTCTTGATTTAGGTCCAGCAATTGCAGCACCCGCCCATTGTTCTGTTGTTGAAACTACATTTACATTTAATTCTGGCCATACTAGTTGCAAATAATATTCTAAATGGGAAAGAACATTTGCAGCTTGTGCAGTGGTAGTTGTCATGTGGTAGTGATTTTCTGAAATTCTTGTAGTTGTTCCATCATCCATAACAATACCATCTTCTCTTAACATTACACCGTATCTTGCTTTGCCAACTGGCAACTTTAACCAAGCATTTGTATAAACTCTATTAAGAAGCTCTGCTGCATCTGGGCCTTTAATATCTATTTTACCTAATGTAGTTACATCACACACACCTACATTTGTTCTTACATTTTTTGCTTCTCTTTTTGATCCTTCAAATAAATTTTCATCCCCTTGTTTATAATATCTAGGTCTCAACCACACACCGGCATCAACAAAAACAGCATTATTTTTTTCATGCCATGAGTGCATTGGAGATCTTCTTGTTGGTTTTGAATTTTTTCCAACTTCCCTTCCAACAATTGCGCCAATTGAAACTGGTGAATATGGTGGTCTAAAAGTTGTGTGTCCAATAGCTGGTACTACTTTATTTTCAATATTAGATACTAGTTGTAAGCCATTTAAATTGCTTGTTTTACCTTGGTCAGTTGCCATACCAAGAGTGGTATATCTTTTTACATGTTCAATTGATCGATAACCTTCTTTAAGTGCTATCTCAATATCAGATACTGCAACATCATTTTGAAAATCTAAAAATCTTTTATAATTCTTTCCCTTAGGTAATGGTACACACCAAAATTTATCGTGTTTTGTTGATTTCTTTTCAACAATATTTGGAAAAGAAATTTTGTTATCTTTTTTTGTAATTTTTTTTGATAACTCATAACCAGTTTCAAAAGAGCTTTTTAAAGTTTCGTCTAAATTATAGGATCCATTTGCAGCACCTAGTGTTGTTTCATTTTGCTTTGATACACCTGGAACAAATGCATCAATATCTTCATTAAATTTTGTTTTATTTCCTGATTGAGATGCTAAATGAATTGTTGGAGTCCAAAAACCAGAAACACATATACAGTCACACTTGATACTTTCTACTGCTCCAATTTGTTCTTTATCATCTGAAATCATGGCGATATCTGCCGATTTTACTTTTTTATACCCTTGAGCAGCCACTACTACATGAGAAAATTTAATATTAATTCCCAAATTTTTTGCTTCATCGACTATTTCAGATTGAGGATTTTTTCTCGTATCTAAAATGATTGGATCAATACCATTTTTTTTAAATTCAATAGCAGTTTCGTAACCACTATCATTGTTAGTAAAAACTAAAGGATTTCTTCCAACTAACACCCCATAAACTTTTAGATACTCTTTTGCTGCTGATGAAAGCATTACCCCTGGAGTATCATTATTGCCGAACACTATTGGTCTTTCGATTGAACCAGAAGAAATTAAAACTTCTTTTGCTCTGATATACCAAAGTTTTTGTTTTGGATGAAACTTTTTTGTTTTTGGTAAATGATCACTAATTCTCTCGGACATTACTAGCATGTTATGATCATAATAACCAAACACTTGTGATCTATTTTTAACAGTCACATTAGGCATTTCTCTTAGTTCAGCAATAATTCCTTCAGCCCATTCTTTACCCGATTTATTTCCAATATTTACCTCGCTTGTTAAAAGCGTACCACCAAATCTAGATTTATCTTCAGCTAGGATAACTCTTGCACCATTTTTTGCTGCAGCATATGCGCTTGCTAATCCTGATGGACCTGAACCGGCAATTAGCAAGTCACAATATTCATATTTATGTTCATATTTTTCTTTGTCATGCTTTGTTGAGGCAACACCTAAGCCTGCTGCTTTTCTAATAAATGGTTCATAGACTTTATACCAAAAACTTTTTGGCCACATAAATGTTTTGTAATAAAATCCTGCTGGAAGAAATATTTTTAAAAAATTATTAATTGCTCCAATATCAAAATTAACACTTGGCCAACAATTTACACTAGTTGCTTCCAATCCATCAAAAAGCTCTTGTTCAGTGGCTTTAATATTTGGTTCAGTTTCACCATTTCTGAACAATTGAACAATTGCGTAAGGTTCATCAACCCCTGCTCCAAAAAAGCCTCTTGGTCTATGATATTTAAAACTTCTACCAATTAAATGAATTCCATTGGCTATTAATGCTGAAGCTAAAGTGTCTCCTTCATAGCCATAATAAGTTTTACCATTAAACTTAAATGAAAGCTTTTTATCTCTATTGATTAGTCCAACATTTTCTAACCTAAAACTTTGAGTCATTATGAAATTTCCTCATTAGCTTTTAAAGTATCAAAAATTTCATGAGTGGCTGTGTCTCTTTCAACTTTGATCCATTGTCGACAACCTGATAAATGTTGCCACAACTCCCAATGTTTACCTCTTAAACTTTTTCTATTATAAACGAAGTTATCCCAATCTTGATCTGATATTTCTTTATTTAGTTCTGGTCTTTTAACACTTGCATCGCCACCATAAGAAAACTCATTTTGTGATCTCATTCCACAGTGAGGACATTTGATATGAAGCATTTATGAAATCCAGGTTTTTGTTCCAAGTCCTTTTTCGTCGAGTAAGTGACCTGTTTTAAACCTACTTAAACTATATCCTGCATTTAAATCATGAACTCGATCTTGCGCTATAGTGTGAGCAAAAGTCCATCCAGATGCTGGAGTAGCTTTAAACCCACCATAACACCAACCACAATTTAAATATAAACCCTCAATATGTGTTTTATCTATAATCGGTGAGCCATCCATTGACATATCCATTATTCCGCCCCAAGTTCTAAGCATCTTTAATTTACTTAGGAATGGCATCATTGCAATTCCTTCTGTTAATACGTGTTGTAATGTTGGCAGATTTCCTCTCTGTGCATAACTATTGTAACCATCTAAGTCTCCACCCATAACCATTTCACCTTTGTCTGATTGACTTATATAAAAATGTCCTGCCCCAAAAGTAACTACTCTATCTAAAATTGGTTTAACTGGTTCTGAAACACATGCTTGAAGAAGATGAGTTTCAATAGGTAAAGTCATATTAAGTTTGTCTGCTAAAATATTTGTACTGCCAGCAACACATAAACCTATTTTTTTAGTTTTGATATCTCCACGCGATGTTCTAACACCCTCTATTTTTCCACCTGAAACATTAAAACCTGTTACTTCACAATTTTGAATTATATCAACTCCCATTGAGTCTGCTTGTCTTGCATAACCCCATGCTACTGCATCATGCCTTGCGGTCCCTGCACTTGGCTGCATTAGTCCACCAAAAATTGGAAATCTAACATTTTCAGAAAAGTCAGCCATTGGAATAATTTCTCTTACTTGTTCTCTATCTAGTAACTCTGCATCAATACCATTCAACCGCATTGAGTTTCCTCTTCTAGCATAAACATTCATTTGCGCATCTGAATGAGCAAGGTTAATAATTCCTCTTGGAGAAAACATAACATTATAGTTTAAATCTTGGCTCATCTTTCTCCATAAATCCATTCCAAATTCACTAAACAATGCATTGTCATCATGCATATAGTTTGATCTTATTATTGTTGTATTACGACCAACGTTTCCTCCACCAATCCACCCTTTTTCTATGATGGCTACATTGGTAATATTTTGCTCTTTTGCTAGATAATATGCGGTAGCTAGACCATGACCTCCACCTCCAATAATAACGACGTCGTATTCTTTTTTAGGAGATGGGTCTTTCCAAGCTAAATCCCATTTTTCATGATTAGAAAAGGCATTTTTGATTAGACTAAATATTGAATATTTTTGCATTCGTAAATTTTATAATAATAAATATAAATAGTTCATATTTTTTTTATATATAATTTTTAGATATTTCCAAAGGCCTTAAAAAGAGATACTAATCGACAAATTTTAATATTTATATAGGACTTTAGATGAACAAAATTAAAACAGATATCCAAATAGCAAGAATGGCAAAAATGAAACCTATAAAACAGGTTTTATCTAAATTAAAAGTACCTGATAATAGTTTTGCTTTTAGTCCACAAGGAAGACATATCGCTAAACTCAATTTAGAATATATAAATACTTTAAATAAAAAAAAAGATGGAAAGCTTATTTTAGTAACTGCAATAAATCCTACTCCTGCTGGAGAAGGCAAAACTACAGTTTCAGTTGGTCTATCTGATGGGCTTAATAAAATTGGTAAGAAATCTATTGTTTGTTTAAGAGAACCAAGTTTGGGTCCATCATTTGGTGTTAAAGGCGGAGCTGCGGGTGGAGGTTATGCTCAGGTGGTTCCTATGGAGCAAATTAATTTACATTTCACTGGTGACTTTCATGCAATCACTTCAGCTCACAATTTGTTATCTGCTTTAATTGATAATCACATTTATTGGGGTAATAAATTAAATATAGATATTAGACGTGTAGTTTGGAACAGAGTAATGGATATGAATGATCGTTCTCTAAGATCAATTGTAGTTGATTTAGGAGGAGTAGCTAATGGATATCCAAGACAAGATGGTTTTGATATAACAGTAGCATCAGAGATAATGGCTATTTTTTGCTTATCAAAAAATTTAAAAGATCTCGAGAATAGAATAGGAAATATAACCATTGGATATACTAGAGATAAGAAACCTATTTATGCAAAAGATCTAAAGGCTCAAGGACCAATGACTGTACTTTTGTATAGAGCTTTCAGACCAAATGTTGTTCAAACTTTAGAAAATAATCCTGCAATAATTCATGGTGGTCCATTTGCAAATATTGCTCACGGATGTAATTCGCTTCTTGCAACCAAAACTGCTCTTAAACTATCAGACTATGTTGTGACTGAGGCTGGTTTCGGTGCAGATTTAGGTGCAGAAAAGTTTATTAATATTAAATGTAGAAAATCAGGATTAAAACCTTCTTGCATTGTAATTGTAGCAACTATTAGAGCTTTAAAAATGCATGGTGGATTAGATAAACATCAATTAAAGAAAGAAAATATGTCAGCATTAATAAAAGGTATGATTAATTTAGAGAGGCATATAAATAATATGAAAAAGTTTGGTGTTCCTGTTACCGTTGCTATTAATAAATTTGTAAATGATACTCGTAAAGAAGAAAATGCTATAATTGATTTTTGTAAAAGCATGGGCATCAAAGCTAACTTATGCACACATTGGTCTGATGGAAGTAAAGGTACAAAAGAACTAGCAAAGACAGTTGTGCAATTATCTTCAAAAAAAAATAATAAATTTAGATATCTTTATGATAGTAAACTTCCATTATTTAAAAAAATAGAAAAAATTGCTATAGAACTTTATAAAGCTAGTGAAGTTGTTGCGGATACAAAAATCAGAATTCAATTAAAAGAATTTGAGTCAATGGGTTATAAGAATTTACCTATATGTATTGCTAAGACACAATATAGTTTTTCTACAGATCCAAATTTAAAAGGTGCCCCTACAGATCATGTTATGCAAATAAGAGGTTTAAGACTATCATCTGGAGCTGAGTTTATAGTTGTTTTTTGTGGTTCTATAAACACTATGCCTGGTTTACCAAAAGTTCCAGCTGCTGAAAATATAAAGTTAAACTCTAATAATGAAATAGAAGGTTTGTTTTAAAATTACCATCTTATTTCTAATTTTTTACTTTCGCAGATACAATCTATAACACTAATTAATAAAGGATATTCTTCTTTGCTAAATTCTTTAAGCACTTTTGGACCAATTGCAAAAGCTAGATCAGCTCCTTCAACAGTAACGTCTTTCATAAATTTTTTTTTTGCTTCAGTAAATAGATGTCCTTGTCCTAAGTAATACCCCATTTTACTATTTCTTCCTCCAGCAGAACTTACATATAAATCTCCAAGACCAGCAAGTCCATATGCTGTTTCTTCTTTGCCATTTAATTTTTTTGTTAAATTTTTCATTTCTGAGACAGCCTTATAAGCCAAAGATGCAGCTGTATTTAAAAAATACTTTTTCTTTATTTCTTCACTCAAGGATTTACTACTTAAGCCTTCTGATGCTCCTATTAACATAGAGTATATATTTTTAGTCGCCGCACAAACCTCTACTCCTATAAGATCTTCTGAATATTCAGTCGAGTAATATTGAGTAGAAATAATTTTTCCAATATTTTTTACTCTATTTAAATCTTCATTTGCAAGAACAACACTGCTATTAATTCTATTAACTAAACCGTTTGCAAGACATGGTCCTCCCACTGCAGATATTTTAGGATTGTTAATACCTTTGGTTTTTAAAATATTACTTAATTTTTCTGCTAAAGTTTCAAATTTATTTTCAATAATAGTTAAACCTTTTGTTAATAAAAGTATGTCAGTTTTGTCATTGTAAAATTTAGATATTTCATCTCCAATCCAATCAATCCCTTTAGAGCTTACTCCAATTACTAAAAGATCAATATTATCTTTTACCTCATCATTAAATTCTGAAAATTTCAAAGCTTTAATATTTTTTGGTAGTTGACTTTTTAATATAGGATGAAAATTATTGAGATTGTTTATTTCTTCGATTACTTTATCTTCTAGAAAAGATCCAACCAAAAAAACTTGATTTGAATTATCGGCACAAGGCACAGCAAAAGCTGATCCCATTGCTCCAGCTCCAATAATTACAATTTTTTTCATAAATTATACGTATTTAAAGACAAATATTGCAAACATAGAGGATAAAAATGTAGCAATCCAAAGATTAAAATCTGTAAGACCTAACCAAGCCAGGTGAATAAATGCTGCACTAAGAAGTGAAACAAATAATCTGTCTCCTCTTGTTGTGTTTAATGTTAGTATTCCTTTTCTTGGGCTTCCACCTGGAACCTTTTTTTCCCAGAAATACATAACTGTGATGCAAAGAGCTATAAAAATAAAAAAACTTGCTGTAGGCCAAGTCCAAGCCATCCATGTTATAAAATCAAAATCAAAAAGACCTTTTTCTTTTGGTTCGCCAACCGTAGACCAGCTAGATGCATATAGATTTGTAAAAATCATACTCTCCCCATTGCAAAACCTTTAGCAATATAATTTCTTACAAAGTAAATTACTACTGCTCCAGGTAAAATAGTTAAGCTTCCCGCTGCTGCTAATAAACCAAGTTCATAACCTGAAGTACTTGAGGTTCTCGTCATTATAGCTGCAATTGGTTTAGCTATTGTAGCAGTAAGAGTTTTTGCCAACAATAATTCAACCCAAGAAAACATAAAACAGAAAAACATAGTAATACCTATTCCTGCAGCTATTGTAGGAATAAAAATTTTAAAGAAAAATTTAGGAAAAGAATAACCATCAACATATGCCGTTTCATCTAATTCTTTAGGAACAGAAGACATAAATCCTTCTAATATCCAAACAGCAAGAGGAATATTAAAAAGACAATGAGATAGCGCAATAGCTATATGAGTATCAAATAAATTTACTGATGAGTAAAATTGAAAGAAAGGTAAAGCAAAAACAGCTGGTGGAGCCATTCTGTTTGTTAAAAGCCAGAAAAATAAATGTTTGTCACCTAAAAATTTATATCTTGAAAAGGCATAGGCAGCAGGAAGTGCTGCAGATACAGAAATTATAGTATTAAAAACTGTATACGTAATAGAATTTACATAACCCATATACCAGGTGCTATCTGTAAATATTGTTTTATAATTGTCTAAAGTAAAATCTTGTGGCCACAATGAATAAACATTTATAATTTCAGTAGTTGATTTAAATGACATATTTAGCAACCAATAAATAGGTAACATTAAAAAAATTATATAGAATGTTGGTACTACCCATTTTATTTTTTTCATGTTCTGCCCTCGTCTTTCATCATTAAACTGTAAAAAACCCAACACATTAAAAGCACAATTAAAAAATAGATAAGTGACATAGCAGCTGCAGGTCCAAGATCAAATTGACCTAAGGCCATTTTTACTAAATCTAACGATAGAAAATTTGTTGCATTACCAGGGCCTCCTCCTGTTAAAACAAAAGGTTCAGTATAGATCATAAAGCTATCCATAAACCTTAAAAGTATAGCTAAAGTTAAAACTTTTTTCATTTTAGGTAGTTCGATATATCTAAAAATATCCCATCTACCAGCACCATCTATTTCTGCAGCTTGATAGTAAGCAGGCTGAATTGAATTTAAACCTGCGTAAGATAATAGAACAACTAAAGAAGTCCAATGCCAAACATCCATAAGAATAGTTGTGAACCAAGCATCTCCACTTTGTTGAGTAAAATTATAATCAAAACCAAGAGAATTTAAAGAATTTCCAAGAAAACCTATGTCAGGAAGAGCAAATATATTCCACATAGCTCCTACTACATTCCAAGGTATTAATAACGGCATTGACATTAAAATTAAACAAACAGGAACTCCCCAACCTTTTTTAGGCATAGTTAAAGCAATAGCTATACCTAAAGGTAACTGAATTAGAAGAATTATAAAAGTAAATATAAATTGTCTACCTAAAGATGAGTGAAATCTTTCGGAATGTAAAATTTCTTTAAACCATCTTGTTCCTTCCCATTGAAAAACGTTACTTCCAAAAGTTTCTTGAAAGGAATAATTAACAACAGTCATTAATGGCACTACAGCGTTAAATGCAACAAGTGCAAAAACAGGAATAACAAAGAACCAAGCTTTTTGATTAGATGTTTTGTTCATTATTCAATTATCCAATCATCTCCATATACATAAGTATATTTTTGATCAAAAGTTATATATGCACTGTCACTTGGTATTTCTGCAGATGCATTAGCTAAAATTTTAATACTTCCACTACTACACTCGGTATCAATTACTTTATGTCTGCCTGTATCACTAACTCTTTTAATCTTAACTTCAATTCCTTCATTTGAAAAATTAATAAATTCAGGCCTAATACCTACTTGCGTTTTGCTAAAATTTGTTTTTATTATATTAGTACTGTTAGGTAATATCTTTCCTTCAAAATTAATTTGACCATTTACAATTTCACAAGGAAGAATATTCATACCTGGTGAACCAATAAAATGTCCTACAAAAGTATGTTTTGGTTTTTCAAATAATTCTACAGGAGTACCTGTTTGAACAATTTGCCCTTCATGCATAACCACTACTTCGTCTGCAAAAGTTAAGGCTTCAATTTGATCATGGGTAACATAAATCATAGTCCGATTAATTTTTTGGTGTAATTCTTTTAACTTTGACCTTAAAACCCATTTTAAATGAGGGTCAATAACCGTTAGAGGTTCATCAAACATTATTACATTAACATCTGATCTCACTAATCCTCTTCCTAATGAAATTTTTTGTTTTCCATCCGCTGTTAACCCAGCAGCTTTATTGTTCAAAGTTGATGTCAGTTCTAACATTTCTCCAATTTCTTTTACTTTTGTGTCAATTTCTGTTTTAGAAAGACCTCTATTTTTAAGTGGAAAAGCTAAATTGTCATAAACAGTCATTGTATCGTATATAACTGGAAATTGAAATATTTGAGCAATATCTCTCTCAACTGGGTTTAAAGCCGTTATATCTTTATCATCAAATAATATTTTACCTTTAGTTGGTTTTAATAAACCTGAAATAATATTTAATAATGTTGTCTTTCCACAACCAGAAGGGCCTAATAATGCGTAAGCTCCCCCATCTTTCCAATCAATATCAACTCCTCTTAATGCCCAGTCTGCATCGTTACTTTGTTTTGTTAAATAGCTATGACTTAAATCTTTTAAAGTAATTTTAGCCATTGGTTACCAATCTGTTATTTGTATCAAAATATAAAAACTCATCTACATTCATAAATAATTTTGTATTCTCACCAATATTTTTTTGTTGAATACCATTTGATAACGAAACCCAGTTAAGTTTTCCGTTAGTAAAATGAATTAAACTTTCTGACCCACTTAATTCAGAAATCAAAACTTTTCCATTAATTTCAACTGAATTATTTCCTTCTTTATATGTGGTTATGTTGTGTGGTCTTATACCTATTTTATATTTCCCATCTTTGATTTTTACGTTTGATTTCCATTGGACGTTGTTATCCTTTATTTTGAATATTTCTCCACTTTTACTTATTTCAGCTATGTTCATTGGAGGGTCACTAAATACTTTAGCTGAAATTAAATTTTCAGGTTTATTGTAAACATTTAAAGTTTTTCCATACTGAATAACATTTCCTTCTAATAATGTTGCAGTGTTTCCACCTATCATTAATGCATCTAAGGGTTCTGTTGTTGCATATACAACAATACAATCTCTATCTTCAAAAAGTTTAGGTAATTCTTCTCTGAGCTCTTCACGAAGTTTAAAATCTAAATTAGCTAATGGTTCATCTAGTAATATTAAATCTGAATCTTTTACTAATGCTCTAGCTAAAGCAGTTCTCTGCTGCTGTCCCCCAGATAATTCATCAGGTTTTTTATTTAACATAGCTGATAATTTTAAGAGTTCGGCAACTTTACCTACTCTTGCTTTAATTTCATCAGGTTTCACACCAGTGATTTTTAATGGTGAAGCAATATTTTCAAAAACTGTAAAATTAGGATAATTGATAAATTGTTGGTAAACCATAGAGCAATTTCTTTTTTGAACTTCTTTGCCAGTAACATTTTCACCATTAAACCAAATTTCACCTGATGTAGGTTTGTCTAGACCAGCCATAATTTGCATAAGAGTTGTTTTACCCGCAAGTGTGGAACCTAATAGAACATTAATAGTGTTTTTTTCTAATTTTAGATTAGTTGAATATATATGAGTTTCTATACCTACTTTTTTTTCAATATTTTTTAATTCTAAACTCATATTTATTATTTGTAATTTAGCTTTAAAAAAAAGGGGCAATAAATGCCCCTTTTTAAATTTAGATTAACCTATGGTTATTTCCAAGCGTCTTTGTATGCTATGGTTTTACCTTGAGGTTTCTCGTTAACTTTAGCTTTTGGCGAACCAGCTTTATTTAACCAAAAAGAAGCTTCTTTTGGTTCATTAAGTCTTGGTCCACATCCACCGTACGCGTTACTAGCTTTGTCAGCAGCTTCCATACGAGACATAACTAAGTCCATCTCATCTGCAAGACGATCCATAGTTTGTTGTGGTGTAAATGTACCAGAGTTAACTTCTCCGATATGCTGCCACCATAATTGTGCTAGCTTCGGATAATCTGGAACGTTGATACCTGTTGGTGACCATACATTTCTATTGTCTGATCTATAGAACTCAATAAGTCCACCTAATTCAGGTGCTCTCTTTGTGAAGTGTTTGTGGTTAACAGTACTTTTTCTTACGAAAGTTAAACCAACATCAGCTTTTTTAAGAGATACAGTTTTTGAAACTGCAAATTGAGCGTACAACCATGCAGCTTTTCTTCTCTCAACGTCAGTAGACTTAAACAAAGTCCATGATCCAACGTCTTGATATCCAAGCTTCATACCTTCTTCCCAATAAGGTCCTTTAGGTGATGGGCCCATTCTCCATAAAGGCATACCGTTTGCATCAACTACTTTATTATTAGGATCTTTTCCTACTAAAGAAGCTGTGAAAGCTGTGTACCAGAAAATTTGCTGAGCAACATTTCCTGAAGAAAGAGATGGTAAAGACTGATAGAAGTCCATAGCTGCTGCTCCCGGAGGCGCATAAGCTCTTAACCATTCATCCCATTTTCTAATTGCGTATACTGCAGCAGGGCCATTAGTAGCTCCACCTCTTGATACGTTAGCACCAACTGGGTTACAAGAACCTGGTTCCATTCTAATTCCCCACTCATCTACAGGTACTCCATTAGGTAGACCTTTACTTCCTGCACCAGCCATTGATAACCACGCATCAGTCATTCTCCAACCTAAGTCAGGAGCTCTTTTACCGTAGTCCATATGACCGTAAATATTAACACCATCTATTGTCTTCACATCTTCTGAAAAGAATTTAGCGATGTCTTCGTAAGCAGACCAGTTTAATGGTACACCTAAATCATAACCATATTTAGCTTTAAATTGTTTTTGAATTTCAGGTCTATCAAACCAGTCTTTTCTGAACCAATAAAGGTTAGCAAATTGTTGGTCTGGTAGTTGATAAAGATTTCCATCTGGACCTGTAGTAAATTGAAGTCCTATGAAGTCATCTAAATCCAACATTGGATTAGTTACAGCTTTACCTTCACCTTTCATCCAGTCAGTTAAATTTACAGCTTGTTGCATACGCGCATGCGTACCAATTAAGTCTGAGTCATTAACATATGCATCGTAAATACTTACATTAGTTTGCATTTGTGTTTGAACAGCCATTACTACATCACCTTCTCCTATGATTTGGTGTTGTACTTTGATGCCTGTTATTTCTTCAAACGCTTTTGTAAGAGTCTTAGACTCGTACACGTGAGTTGGTATCCCTTCAGATACTACTTTTAAAGTCATTCCTTTGAATGGCTTAGCAGCATCATGAAACCACTTTAGCTCTTTCTCTCTATCTTTAGCAGATAAAGTAGATAGACTAAACTCACCGTCAGACCATTTCTTAATTGCACCCATATCGGCAAATGCACTAGAAATAGTTACGATTGAAAACGAAACAGCAACAGCAAAAATAGTTTTTAATGTCTTAATCATTATTTCCCCCATTTTTTGGTTATTGTTTATTTTAGATAATTAATTAAACTCGATCGAAGAATGGATGTCAAAAAAAAATTCAATTTGTACGACAGTTTTCAATTTCTAATTGAATAATTATGATAATGTTTTTTTAATAGCTTTATCCCACCCAGTTATAAGTTTTTTTCTATTAGACAATTTCATTTTTGGGTGAAAAGTCCGATCTACTTGCCAATTCTTAGATATATCTTTCAGGGATTTATAAATTCCTATTTGAAGTCCCGCCATAAAAGCTGCTCCTAGCGCTGTAGTTTCATCTACTGCTGGTCTTAATACTTTAATATTAACGATATCAGCTAAAAATTGTGAAAACCAATTGTTCTTAACCATACCTCCATCTATTTTTATTATTTTTGGTTTTAAACCATCATTTTTCATTGCTTCAAATAAATCATGAGTCTGATACGCAACAGACTCTACTGTTGCTCTTACAATTTCTTTAGGTCCAGTGTCTCTAGTTAAACCTGAGAGAATTCCTCTTGCATTAGCTGCCCAATGAGGGGCACCAAGCCCAGTGAAGGCTGGAACTAGATAAATTCCGTTGTTGGATTTTAATGATTTAATTATTTTTTCAGTATCAGATGCTTTTTTAATAATTTTTATTTTATCTCTCAACCATTGCACTCCTGCTCCAGCTATAAAAATAGATCCTTCTAATGCATAAGCTGTTTTTCCATTAATTCTGTATCCAATTGTTGTTAACAATCTATTCTTTGAATAAACTTTTTTACTTCCCGTATTTAAAAGAACAAAAGCACCTGTGCCATAAGTGCTTTTAAGAGATCCTGGTTCAAAGCAACATTGACCAATAGCAGCTGATTGCTGATCACCCACTATTCCAGTTATTGGATAGGACATTCCAGTAAGACTAGGATCAGTGTGTCCAAAATCTGCAGAACAATCTTTAACTGTTGGTAATATCTCTCTAGGTATTTTTAATATCTTTAATATTTGATTGTCCCATTCATTTGAAGAGATATTAAATAACATAGTTCTACTAGCATTCGTTGCATCAGTTGCATGGTCTGCTCCATTAGTTAATTTCCATAAAAGAAAGCAGTCTACCGTTCCAAATAATAATCTTTTCTTTTTAATTAAATCTTTAGCTTTTGGTATGTTGTCTATAATCCACTTAATCTTTGTAGCTGAAAAATAAGAATCAATTAACAATCCTGTTTTATTATAAATAATTGTTTCTTTTTTTTGTTTTATTAATTTTTTACAATATTCCGAAGATCTTCTATCTTGCCAAACTATAGCATTGTAAACAGGTTTGCCTGTTGTTTTGTCCCATAATATTGTTGTTTCTCTCTGATTTGTAATTCCTATTGTTAGAATTTTTCCTTTTAATTTTTTACTTTTTTTAATTACATCTCGTAAGACTTTTAATGTAGTCTTCCATATCTCATCTGGATTATGCTCAACCCATCCATCTTGTGGAAAATACTGAGTAAATTCTATTTGTGATACATAAACTGACTGACCTTTTAAATTGAATAAAATAGCTCTACTTGAAGTAGTTCCCTGGTCGATTGAAATAATAAATTTTTTCATATTATTGAGATTATTTTATTTCAATTTTGGAATATTTGTTAGTAAAATACTTTTATAAAAATAAATTATAATTAAAGAAAATTTTATGACTAAAGTTGCAATTATCGGGGCTGGACCATGCGGTTTATCTATGTTGAGATCTTTTGAGCAAGCTGAAAAAAAAGGTGAAAAAATACCTCAAGTAGTTTGTTTCGAAAAACAAGATGATTGGGGAGGCTTATGGAATTACAGCTGGAGAACAGGATCTGATCAGTATGGTGACCCAGTTCCTAACAGCATGTATAGGTATCTTTGGTCAAACGGTCCTAAGGAATGCTTAGAATTTGCAGATTATTCTTTTGATGAACATTTTAAAAAACCTATTCCATCTTTTCCACCAAGAGAAGTTCTTTATGATTACATAATAGGTAGGGTTAGCAAAGGTAATCTTAAAAAAAAAATTAAGTTTAACACAAGAGTTACTAGCGCAATTTTTAGAAACGATAAATTTGAAATTAGCTATCAAGATAAAGCTAACAACAAAGTTTTATCTGATAATTTTGATTATCTAATAGTATCTTCGGGTCATTTTTCTGTACCTTTTATTCCTGAGTACAAAGGAATGAATTCTTTCCCTGGAAGAATAATGCACTCTCATGATTTTAGAGATGCAGAGGAATTTAGAAATAAAAATGTAGTAGTACTAGGAAGTAGCTATTCTGCTGAGGATGTAGCTCTACAATGTAATAAATATGGAGCTAAAAGTGTAACTATAGGATACAGGCATAATCCAATGGGCTTCAAGTGGCCTCAAGGAATGAAAGAAGTTCATTATCTTGATCGTTTAGAGGGAAAAACTGCTATTTTTAAAGATGGAACTAAGCAAGAAACAGATGTTTTAATTTTATGTACTGGGTATCTTCATCATTTTCCATTTTTAGATGAAAACCTAAAATTAAAAACACATAACAGATTATATCCACCAAAATTATATAAAGGAGTCGTTTGGCAAGAAAATCCTAAATTGCTATATCTTGGAATGCAGGATCAATTTCACACCTTTAACATGTTTGATTGCCAAGCCTGGTATGCAAGAGATGTTATTATGGATAAAATTAAGACTCCAAGCGATGATGAAATGGAAAAAGATATTAATAAATGGGTAGCTATGGAAGAAAAACTAGAGAATCCTGATCAAATGATAGATTTCCAGACTGAGTATACAAAAGAACTTCATGAATTATCAGACTATCCAAATATTGACTTTGAATTAATTAGAAAACATTTTAAAGAGTGGGAGCATCATAAGGTAGAGAATATACTTACATATAGAAATAAATCTTTTTCATCGCCAGTAACAGGATCTATTGCACCAATACATCATACTCCATGGGATAAAGCTATGGATGACTCAATGAAAACATTTTTAGAACAACCTGCAAAATAATCTGTGAATAGCAATTTATATGATATTTGTAAAAAACCTTGAATCCATTTCTGACCAAGAATGGTCTATAACTGACAAATATCCTGGGGTTAGATGGAAATTTTTAATAGATGCAGATTTTACAAAAAGTTCTGGACTTTCACTTGGGTTTGCTGAAATTGCTCCTGGTGGTGACTTAATTCTTCATTATCATTCACCTGCTGAAATATATGTTATTACAGATGGTAAAGGAACCTTAAACAAATCTGGTGAACTTGAGGAAATTAAAAAAGGTGATGTTGTTTATATAGCTGAAAATGAAAAACATGGATTAAAAAATAATGGAAAAGTGCCTTTAAAATTTTATTGGATTTTTCCTACTGATCGTTTTTCAGAAGTTGAGTATTTTTATTAAGCAATACCAAGATGTTTTTTTCTTTTATCAACCCAAGTTCGTATTAAATTGTCAAAAATTAAGCCAATAAACGCTACGCAAATACCAAGTGTTAATCCAATACCAGCACCGTTTTTATCTGACAATGCTTTTAGAATATACTGCCCTAAATCTTCTGTTCCTATAAATGCTCCAATTATTACCATAAATAAAGCAAATACAATTGTTTGGTTTAAACCGAGCATCATATGAGGAAAAGCCAAAGGAAATTCTATTTTAGTTAATCTTTGAAATTTATTTACACCCGACATTGTTGCTGCATCATGCAAAGCAGCGGGAACACTTCTAAGTCCTTCGATAGTATACCTTGTTGCTGGTATCGTGGCATAAACTATAACTGCTATTAATACTGATGTATCAGTTATACCAAAGAGCATCATAACTGGAATTAAATAAACGAAAGATGGAAATGTTTGAAAAATATCACAAATACCCAACATAAAGCTAGCTGAATGTTTGTTCTGAAAACATAGTGTTCCAACTGTAAATCCTATTGCACATGATACAATTACACCGAAAGTTGCCATATACGTTGTAACTAAAGCCCTATCCCACCAAGGGCTTAAAGCAATAAATAATGTCAATCCACAAACAACAATAGCCGAACGAATTCCTCCAATTAAATATCCTGCTCCAACAACCAGCACTAAAGTAGCTATAGCTGGCATTCTTAGATATAAGGCTCGCATTGGTTGGAGTACTTCTACAATTAACCATGTATTAAATGCTTTTATATAAACGAAAAAAGTGTCAAAAATCCAATCAACTCCTCTATTCCAAAAATCGGCTGTGGATATTCCTTTATTGTGCGGAACTTCAAATAAATAATTGTATCCCTCTTTAAAATAAAAAGATCCAAAATACGCAAGCACAATTCCAATTGCTACAGCAATACCAAAATAGTAAGCATTTTTGTTTCTCTCAAAAAAAGTTAAATTTCCAAAATAATCAACTTGCTTATTCGCCCAAGCCAAAGACATTTTATCTAATAATATTGCAATTAAACTAATACATAGACCAGCTTCTAATGCCAGCCCAATATTAAGCTGATTTAATGCTAATAATAAATTAAATCCTAAACCTTTTGCACCTATAAAGGCTGAGATAACAGCCATAGAAAAACAAACCATAATGACTTGGTTTACTCCAATTAATATATCTCTTCTTGCTGTTGGAATTAATACTTTAAACATCAGTTGCCAATTATTACATCCGCTCATCCTGCCTGCTTCAATAACTTCTGGTGGCACTGCTCTTAAACCCAGTAATGTTAATAATATCATCGGAGGAACAGCAACAATCATAGTTATAATTACTGCAGCATGATCACCAACTCCAAAAAGAACGAGTGCAGGAACTAATACAGCATATTGCGGCATTGTCTGCATTACTAATAATATTGGATATAAAGCTTTTTCTACACGCTTATTTTTAAATGCTGCAATACCTAAACCTAAACCAAAAATAAATGACAATGGCGCAGCTACTAAAATGAAAGAAAGTGTTTGCATTGAAGGTTTCCATTGACCAAATATGGAGATATAGACCATAACCAAACCCGCAAATAAAGCGAGACCTTTACCACTCAATTTATAAGCTAATATAGCTGCACCAGCAGCAACTATAGTCCATGGAAGGCCGGGCATTTTCGCCCAAGAATTAGAGCCTACAAAATCCCAGCTTGTAAAAGCCACAATAGTTTTAAGACCTCCTAATAAAATATCTCTAATTAATTCAATCAAGAATGTCATGATTGAGGTTACTTCTCTTGTTATCTGAAGAACTAAAGGTCGAGTTTTATATGATTGAGTATCTTCATTCCAAAATTCGATTGGCAGCCATTCATTCATTAAAAAAAATAATGAATCATTTATCCAGATAGGTAGCCACCCAAGCAATGGGGGCAATCTCCAAAACACATCAAAAGGATAGTATCTTACTTCTTTGCCCAGAAAAACATAAAAACTTTGATTAGGATCTTTAATAAACTCTGCTTGACCTCGAATAAATTTATATGTTTCTGGAACTTCAATTGCAAAACATAAGGCAAAAAAAACAACTAATAAAAATAACCATTGAAATGCTTTTGGATATTTTTTTATAAATTCCATAATCTAACTATTATTTTTTCTTCCTCCAAAAACTGTATTAATTATTTTTGTTGGATTAATAGAGCCTACAATGTTATTGTTACTATCTACGACAGTTACTGATTTATCTTGAGAAAGAATTTTTTCAGCAACATTTTCAATAATATCATCTTTTGAAACTTTTAAATCACTTGTTTCATGAGTATCCGAAGAGTCCATTACATCTTCGATTAATAAAACTTTTTCTCTAGGTACTTCTTCTGTAAATTTTCTTACATATTCCGTTGCTGGGTTTAAAACAATATTAGCTGGCGTATCCAGCTGTTCGATAATACCATCCTTCATAATTGCAATTCGATCAGCGAGTTTTAAAGCTTCATCAAAATCATGTGTTATAAACATAATTGTTTTTTGTAATTTTTCTTGGAGTCTTAAGAACTCATCTTGCATTTCTTTACGAATTAAAGGGTCTAAGGCTGAAAAAGGTTCATCTAAAAACCATATGTCTGGTTCAACTGCTAACGATCTTGCTATTCCAACTCTTTGTTGTTGTCCGCCAGATAGCTCTCTCGGGAAGTAGTTTTCTCTTCCTTCGAGCCCCACTAATTTAACCATATCCATTGCCTTGCTAATACTATCTTCAATTTCTACTCCTTTGATTTGAAGTGGAAAAGCAATATTTTCCAACACAGTTTTGTGAGGCAGCAATGCAAAACTTTGAAAAACCATTCCCATTTTATTTCTTCTAAGATCTATTAGTTCTTTGTTGTTTAATTGTAATAAATCTTGACCTTCAATAAAAATTTTTCCTCCTGTAGCATCAGTTAATCTAGAAATACATCTCAACAATGTTGATTTACCTGAACCAGATAAACCCATCACGACCAACATCTCTCCCTTTGCAACTTCAAAAGAAGCATTGTTAACACCTACAATGCATCCATTTTCTTGAAAGGTTTTTGCATCAACATTTCCGTTAGAATCTTGAAGCATTTTTTTAGCATTTGCTCCAAAAATTTTAAAAACATTTTCACATTTAATTACTGAGTTAGACATAAATTTTAATAACGTTATATGATATTAAGTTAAAATTAAATCTATAATTATTTTTTCCTCCTTAAAAATTTTTAATAAAATATACCCTTGTATCAATTCCTGTACTTAAGAAACTTAGTGCTTCGCCACTAACAGTAATTGATTCATTCACTCCAACATTTTTCCCGCTAACTATGAAGCCTGCGAAACACTTTTTCTTTTCTTTATTCCACTCAACGAATGTATCGCTAATTTTATTTCCATTAATTGTGTAAATTTCATGTGCTCTAAAATTAAGAAAATTAGCACCCATAATTGCTCTTTGAGGAATAAGTTTTGTTGCTTTACAGACTTGTTCGTATACTTCATCAGTTAATTTAAAGTGATCTGTGCCATCAAAAGTAACTAGTATTCCCGAAGGAAGTTTAGATATTAATTCACTTAATTTTTTTTCCTCTGCTATTCTCTCTTCCTCTAATTTCATTTTTTTAACTAATTCATCACCTTCTCCAAACATAATATTTAAAATAAAAAAAGATGAAATTATAATTAGAATTAAAACTAATAAACCACCAGTTTGTTTTATGAACTCTGGTAATTCTTTAACTTTATCCAAGTAATTTTCCTTTAACATTAATTTTTTAACTCTCCATTTTTCCAAGTCCCTGACTTTTGTGTTCCATCAGACGAAGTGAAAGTTCCTGCTCCATTCATGAAACCCTTTTCCCACTCTCCTTCATAGGTTGATCCATCAGGAAAAGTTAGAATACCTTTACCGCTCCACTCACTGTTTTTAAATTCGCCTTTATAAATATATCCATTAGGCCAAGTCTCAACACCCTGACCATTTTTTTTTGTTTCTACCCACTCCCCTTCATAAGTAGTTTTGTCTGTATAAACCCATTTACCATAACCATTTTCACAATCACCCTCTTTACATCCGGTGCTTCGTGCCAAAGCAACAGTAATAAATAATAAACTTAAAATTAAACTAATTAAAAATTTTTTCATTTTTCTATCTTACACAAATTGAATAAAAAAAATCACACTTTTTCCTTCTTGCTACAAGAATAAAAAGTAATATCCTTTTCAGAATTTTCACTATTTATATTTTTTGTGATTTCATGAACTAATTCGCCTGTTTTTCTGTCAATGATGGCTGACTCGGAATAGTTAGAATTTTTATCAATTGCTTTAAATAAAATCACATTTTTATTTACAACTTTAACACTAAGTTTTAAAGTTTCAGAGAGAAATGATGATAATCCATTAATATCAAGTATTTCAGGTTGTTGTGATTTAATTTCAAATTTATTTAAATCTTTTTCATCTAAATCTTTGGCAAAGAACACTCGATAATTATACTCTGAATTTTTTATTATTTTTTTTTCTAATTCACATTTAAAGCTTAGATCTATATTTTCTTGAATATCTATGTTTTTTGCTAACAACTGATTAAAAAATAGTAAACTAATCAATATGCCTAAATAATATTTAATCATGAAATCTGAATTAAAAAAAATCCCCCCCAACTAGGTTGGGGGAGATTTACAATTTTAATTGTTATTTACCTTATTTAGTAAATGGTTTCCAAACTGACTCATTGTCAGCTAACCACTTTTTGGCAGCATCTTCATGAGTCATTTTGTCAATATCAACTAAAGCAGCCATTGCTCCAATATGACTTGTAGTAAATGACATCTTTTTGAAAGCTGCAGCTGCACCTGGATGTGTTTGTGGAAAGTCCTCGTGTACTGCTTTCTTCAGATAACCATCTGGAGAACCGCATTTACCATCTCCACCATCTTCTGGTCTGCAACCTGCTGTGTAAGGAGGAAAGTCAATAAATGTAAAACCAGCACCATCTGTAAAGTTTGGTGTCCAGTTAAAAATAATAGTTCCTCTTCCTTCTTTTTCAGCTGCTGCTAATTCAGCCCAAAGTGCATCAGCACTTCCAGCAAATTTAACCATCCAAAGATCACCTAATCCAAGAGCATCTACTCTTTGAGGAATTAAGTCACCATGCCAAGTTTGTGGACCTTCTAACATACGTCCTTTTCCACCTGAGTCAGGTGTTACAAAGTTTTTAGCACAGTCTGGATTTTTTAAAGCTGTCCAGTCTGGTAGACCTGGGCATAATCCTTTGTCAGCAACCCAATTTGGATAACCCATATCCTCAAGAGTTCTTGCTTCATGATCACCCCAATCTAATAAACCACCTTTATCCAAAGCAGTCGTAAATGATTTACCAAACGCAGATTCCCAAACCTCGTGAGAGATTGTTACATCTCCTATTCTAATTGACTCGTAAACAGCTTGTGAGTCAGCATTAACATAACTCACGTTATTTCCCATACTTTCAAAAATTCCACCAATAACGTAAGCCATTACAATTTGGCTTGACCAGTTATGTGTTGGAATTACTATAGGTTGGCTACTGTCGCCAGATTTTTTTGCAGTTTTATCTCCTCCACCCATGAAGAAAACAAGGCCCGCAATAACAATAATCGCACCGATAATTAACGGTAAAGATTTGTTTTTCATTATTCCTCCTAGTACTAGTTAATGTTAATATTATGTGCTTTACTAATAGGATAGTCAACACCTAGATATTTATATATTATAAATGAAAAATTATTTAAAATGCCGCTAACTACTTTAGATATTAAGGAACCAGGCTTAAATGTATTACCACCTGGAGTTGAAAGATATATTGTTGAAGGTGGTGGTTTAACTGGAGTTCAAATTTTACCAGATGATGAAATAGAAATTATCAATAATGAGGGTAATCAAATTTGTGAAATTTCTGTATTCAATAAAGATGGTAAATCTGAATTGCCTATTTTGGGCTTAAAGGAAATCAAAGACAATTCAGAAATAAAAAAAATTCTTTTTAAAAAAGATGAAACATCATTGCAGGCTTTGCTCCAACTTAAAAAAAGAAACTTAAATATAGAAAAATCAAAATCATCTTTAATTTTCAATAGAGAAACAAAAGCTGGCGAGAGCATAAAATTAAAATCAAAAGATAAATGTTATTGTATTTTTGCAGCTCCAAGCAATGAAATGATGATTTCTGAACAAAATCCATCAACTGAACTTACAGTATTGGTTAAAAGGTCTATTGTGAAAGAGGATAAAGAGTTTTCTGTGATCCCAGATCCAGTTTACGATCCCTCTAATGAAATTAACATTGCTAAAACTACTGCTAACTCTTACCAAGTTAAAGAGGGTGATTATATTCAAATAATTACACCTACTGGAAGACAATGCTCAGATTTTGTAGCTTATGACACGTCTAAATTAGATAAAGGAAAAGAAAATGGATTAGACTGGCAAACCACAAGAACTTTTATGGGGCATACTTTCCCAGGACCAGGATTATTTTCAAAATTTTATGATATGGATCATGAGCCACTTGTTGAGGTAGTTAGAGATACAGTCGGTATTCATGACACATTTAACTTAGCGTGTACTTCAAAATATTACGAAGATGCAGGATATTTTGGTCATGCAAACTGTTCTGATAATTTAAACGAGGTTATGGAAAAATATGGTGTCCAAAAAAAAAGAGGGTGGCATGCTATTAACTTATTTTTTAATACATCTGCAGGTGGTCAAAACTCTGTGTTATCAGATGAATCTTTTGCAAGACCTGGTGATTATGTCATTTTTAAAGCACTTAAAGATTTAACTTGTGGTACTACTGCTTGTCCAAGTGATATTGATAGCTGTAATGGATGGAATCCAACTGATATATTTGTTAGAACATATGACAAAAAAAAAGAATTTACTAAGTCATTTGCTTTTAGAATGAAAACTGACTCTGAAAAGAAACTTACTAGAAATACAGGCTTCTACGAAAGAACATCAAAATTAACTAGAAACTTTGTTGATGCTAGAGGATTTTGGTTGCCAAACGATTATACAAAACATGGTGTAATCAATGAATATACTGCATGCAGAGAAAAAGCTGTTGTAATAGATCTATCATCATTAAGAAAATTTGAAATTTTAGGACCTGATGCAGAAGAGTTAATGAACTATACATTAACAAGAAATATTAAAAAACTTTCTGTTGGCCAAGTAGTTTACTCTGCAATGTGTTATGAAAATGGTACAATGTTTGATGACGGAACATTATTAAGATTGAGTGAAACTGGATTTAGATGGATTTGTGGAGATGAATATGCTGGAGAATGGTTAAAAGAACAAGCAAAAAAGAAAAATTTAAAAGTAGTAATCAAAAATTCAACTGACCAAATTAATAATATTTCTGTACAGGGTCCAAATAGTAGAAAAATTTTAGAAAAAATTATTTTTACACCACCAACTCAACCAACAATTTCTGAATTGCAGTGGTTTAGATTTACAATTTGTAGATTAGAGGAATTAAATGGAATTCCTTTAATTGTATCAAGAACGGGTTATACAGGTGAGCTAGGTTATGAAGTTTGGTGCCATCCAAATCATGCTTCTCAAGTTTGGGACAGGGTTATGGAAGCAGGTAAAAATGATGGTTTAATACCAGCAGGTTTTGGTGCTTTAGACTTATTAAGAATTGAAGCAGGGTTGGTTTTATTTGGTAATGAATTTGATGGACAACAAGATCCTTTTGAGGCAGGTATTGGATTTGCAGTACCTCTAAAAACAAAGACTGATGATTTCGTTGGTAAAGAAAATTTAATTAAAAGAAAAGAAAATCCTCAAAAAAAATTAGTTGGTTTAGAACTAATTGGTAAAGAAAAAGCTAATCATGGAGATTGTGTTCATATTGGAAGAGCACAAGTTGGTATAATAACAAGTGCATGCTTATCCCCTACTCTTGGAAAAAATATTGCTTTATGTAGAATTGATGTTGGTCATTCTGAAGAAGGCACTGAAATTGAAATTGGAAAAATTGATGGACATCAAAAAAGAATTCCAGCTAAAATAGTTGGTTTTCCTCACTATGACCCTCAAAAAACTCGTGTAAAATCCTGATGGCAAAGACCACAAAAGATTTATTAGAATTTTGGGAAGACCAGATGAAGCTCTCTCATATGTCTAGTAATTACTTTTTTAGGAAATCACCTTCACATTACCACATGATGCTTTTAGTGATGCATGCTTTTAAATATAAAGAACATTTGACTGTAGAAGAACTAAAAACAAAACTATTCAAGACATCTAGACCAAAATCAGCTTTGATGATTAATGAAGCCTGTGAAAAAGGTTTTTTTTTTTTAGAAAAAGCATCTAAAGATCAAAGAAAAAAATTTATAAGACCAAGTAAATCGTTTATTGATGAGTTTAACCAATATCTTCAAACCTAAAAAATCTAAGGTTTTAAAGAAAAATTTTCATTAATATATTTATTACTTATATTTTTTATATATATAAAAAATTATATATTTTACCCTTACTAAAAATAAAGTTCAGGATATGTCATTGCCAACAAAAGCAAAAGTAGTAATTATTGGTGGGGGGATTCATGGCTTAAGCACTGCTTGGAAACTTTCAGAAACATATAAAAACCCAGGAGACATAGTTGTTTTAGAAAAAGATGACACAGCAGCAGGTGCAAGTGGGATTGCATGTGGAGTTGTCAGAAATAATTATTTTCAACCTGCTATGAGAGAATTAATGGCACATTCAGTTTCAGTTTGGGAAAGCGATCCAAAAGCTTGGAAATATAATGCTGTAGGATATCTTCAAATATCTCCTGAAGTAATGCATGAAGATGTTGCATCAATTTACGAGCAACAAAAAGCTATCGGCTACGAGTCAGAATTTATAGAGGGTGAAAAAGACTGTACCAAATATATGAAGGGTATGTTTGATGACTGGCAAGCTAAAGGAATAACATCTGTACTTCACGAGAAAAAAGGTGGTTATGCATTTAATAAAGATTCAGTCAAAGCTCTTGAAAAAAAATCAGTAACTAACGGAGTTAATGTTATTAAAGGAGTTAAAGTTACTGGATTTAAAAGAGGCAGTAACAGTAAGGCTGTGACAGGTGTTGAAACAAATAAAGGAAAAATAGATTGTGATCAAATTGTTGTTGGAGCAGGTCCATGGGTAAGAGATTTTTGGAATATGTTAGAACTTCCAAAAACTGCGTGGATCAAGGATGAAGATGGAAGATTCCATGAAACTGATATGTGGAAATATTGGATGCTGCAAGAAGGAATAATTGGAGTAGAGCCAGATTTTTTAAAAACTAACGATGGTAAACAACCGCCTGTGGTTCATGTAGATTCTACTGCGCCTTTATATTCTGATACAACAAAGAAATTAATAACAGAGAAAATCTGGGGTATTTATTATAAACCTGATATTGAGGGTTTAGGTGTTCAAGGTGGAACATCTCCTTACATAGTTGATAAACACTTTGACAAAGTCAATGTAGATCCTTATGGAATAAAATCGCAAGAATACCAAACTACTGAGGCATTTAATGAAATGTGGTGTTCTGCTTTAGCTCATTGTCAAAAAAGATTTGAAGGTAAATCTCACTTATACAGAAAAGGACCTTCAGGAGGACTTGGGTGCATGACTCCAGACTCTTTCCCAATCTTTGATAGATTTTTAGAAAATGTTTATATGATAGCAGATGCTAACCATGGATATAAAATGATTGGCGTTGGTGAACTTGTAGCAAAAGAAATTCTTGGAACTGAAAGTGATTTATTAAAACCGTTTAGATTCAACCGTTACGAGAAAGGTGAACTTCACCCTACTTCGAACAGTCCATTCCCTTGGAGTTAAACTTCAAGCCTAGACACAAATAAATTTTTCAGCTACGTTTAAATAAAATTATAATACTTTAAGGGGAAAAAATGACTGATCTAGAAAAACACGTTAACCAACCGGGAAGAGATAAGTTAATAAAACAAGTTAGATCTAAAATTAATGAGCTTGGGATAGATTATATTTTTTTTCAATTTATATCTGTCACAGGAAGAGTTGTTGGTAAAGGAATTCCAGCTGATCACTGGGAAAGAACATGTGAAAAAGGTTTTCAATTAGTTTATGGCGCAACTGCAAATTTGTTCTTAGATCGTCACAATAATTATATTGGATATGGACCTGAAGCCAAAGAACTTGTAGGTATCCCAGATCCTGAAACTTTCTGTCAATTACCTTGGGATAAAAAGGTAGCTAGAGTTTTTGTAACTTGTTTTAGAAATAGAGAAGAAAGAGAAAACCCAGGTGGTCACTTAACATCAGATTGTAGAGGTAATTTAAGAATTATTGCTAAAGAATTTAAGAAAAAACATGGTTATCAATTAAGAGTAGGAACAGAGCCAGAAATGATGTGGCTAACTAGAAATCAAGATGGTACTCCAACTGGTAAGGGTTTTTCTAAGCCATATTGTTATCACATAGATCAATTTGAATCTTTAAGACCAGTTTTTATGAAGGTTATGGAGTATGCTAGAGCAATGGGATTTGACATGATCCAGGGTGATCATGAAGATGCTCCAGGTCAATTAGAATTAAACTGGATGTATGATGATGTACTAAGAAATGCAGACAGATTATCAACTTATAGGCAAATTTGTGCTCAAGTAGCAAGAGAATTCAATTTAATTGCATGCTTTATGACAAAACCATTTATGGGTGTTTCAGCAAGTGGTTGTCATACTAATATGTCTTTATGGACAGGTGGAAAAGATAAAATTAATAAATTAGGTCATAAATCCCTTCCAGGAATGGATGAAGTTTTCAGTTATGTAGAAGGTGGAACAAATACTTTCATGCCTGATACTAAAGACGTTCAACTACCAGGTAAAATTGGATTAAAATCTATTGGTGGTGTAATGAAACATCTTCCAGCACTAACTGCTATTGGGTCTTCTACAGTAAATTCTTATAGAAGATTATGGGATCAGGGTTTCTGGGCACCTGTTTATGCTGACTGGGGATATCAAAACAGAACTTGTGGATTAAGAGTTTCCGCTCCAGGTAGATTTGAATACCGTTCAGTTGACTCTATGCACAATCCATATTTAATGGGTGCGTCTTTATTAAAAGCTTTTGATGATGGATTAACAAATAATATAGATCCGGGCAAACCTGAATCGAGAAATATTTATGAAGCTCAAAAAGCAGGAAAAACTGTTAAAAAATTACCTTTAAGTCTTGGTGAAGCATTAGACAGACTAGCAGAAGATAAAGTTATTCAGTCTGCAATGCCTGATGAAATGTACAAAATATTTCATTGGTATAAAAATGATGAATGGGAAAGATTTTTAGGTGCAACAACTCAATGGGATCTGGATACTTATCTTGATTGTCTTCCATAGGTAACAATTAAAAAAAGAAAGAGTAAATTTTATGTGCGGAATTGCTGGTTTAATTCATAGAGGCAGATCCTCTAATGTTGGAAGTGAACTTCAAGGAATGCTTCAAGCATTAAAGCATAGAGGTGAAGATTCAACTGGTTATGCTTTGTATGGTGATACTGATGGCAAAAACTTTATAATGCGTTTTAAAGTTGGAGAAAATGTTGGTGAGGGTAGTTCATCAATCATGGAAGATGTTTCCGTTTACGATGAAAGAAAAAAAATAGTTGATCAAACTCTTAGTGAAATGGGTGCAAAAATAGTTAAAGAAGAAAGAGTTCTCCCCTATTCATTAAGATATGAAATAGATTATGATACAAAAGACTTACTAGAATTTTCACAAAAAATTGAAAGTATTCCAGGTGTAGAAATCTTATCTATGGGTAAATCTTTAGAAGTAATAAAAGATCTTGGAAATGCAAAAATGGTATGTGACAGATACAATTTAGATAAACTTGTTGGGACACATGCTATTGGTCATGCAAGAATGGCTACTGAGTCAGGTGTGGATATTAAATCTGCTCATCCTTTCTGGGGATATCCTTTTAGCGATGTATCAGTTGTTCATAATGGACAATTAACTAATTATTGGAATAATAGAAGAGTTTTAGAGAATAAAGGAATGCGATTTATGTCAGAATGCGACTCTGAACTTATTGCAGTTTACATTGCACAAAAAATGAGAGAAGGAGCAAGTCTTGAAGAAGGTATGAAAGAGTCTTTGACAGGTCTTGATGGTGTATTTACATATTTTGTTGCAACAAAAGATTCTTTAGGAATGGCTAAAGATACAATGGCAGCAAAACCTTTGGTTTTATATGAGTCAGATGATTTAGTGGCTATGGGCTCTGAAGAAATAGCAATTAGATCAGTTTTGCCTCAAGAAATTGACACTTATGACCCATTTGATGGGGAGGTTAAAGTATGGCAAATCTAAAAACAAATGAAAAGAAATCTAAAGCCCAATCAATGGGTATGCATACTGAAGTTCTTACAGGAAGAACTCAACAAAAATTTTTTAATCCTGATGAAGCGGAGAATTTTTATTATTTTGGAACGTACGATGTTGATTTTAATAAAAGAACAGACTTAGATGTTAAAGATATGACAGCTCCAGAAGCTAATAAAGAAATAGATAATTTAATGAGTCAAGGGTATGGCACAATTGTTATTAAAAATCCTCAAGGAAAACATAGTTTAGGTGTTGGAATTTTAAACAAGCTAAACCTGATTTTTGAGGGAAGTTTAGGATATTTTGGAATGGGTTCTTGTGATGGGCCTATAGTTAGAATTAACGGAAGAGTCGGATGGTCATGTGCAGAAAACTTAATGGCTGGAAAAGTAGTTATAGAAAAAAATGCTGGCTCATGTTTTGGTGCTGCTATTAGAGGTGGAGATTTAATCTGCAAAGGTAGTGTTGGTGCAAGAACTGGTATTGATATGAAAGGTGGAACCATCATTATTGGTGGAGATGCTGGAGCTTTTACTGGTTTCATGATGCAAAGAGGTAGAATAATTATTCTAGGAGATGTGGGAATAAATTTAGGTGATTCTATGTATGATGGGACAATTTTCGTAGGTGGAGAAATTGGATCTTATGGTAGTGATGCAGTTGATGCAGAATTAACATCAAATGACCAAAATTGGTTAAAAAGAAAATTAAAGGTAGCAGAAATTGGTGAAAATTTTGATGTAAGTAAAATGAAAAAAATTGTAGCTGGTAAAAAACTATGGAATTATGATAATTTAGAACCTACAGAGAAGAAGGGAGCAATTTAATGCCTAAGAAAAAAAATAAAAAAATCAAAAATAATGGAAAAGGTGTTGGTGGAAAAGCTGATGTTCATGCACATGAAGAAGGTAAAAGAAATAAAAGTTTACTAGGTCATAATGCTATTTTTACTCCTGAAGTAATAGACGATATTCATATTAAATCTCAACTTGGAAGATATAGAATGCGTGGAATGGCATTGATGAAAAAAATTCCAACATTTGATGATTTGGTTTTTTTACCAGGAACATTAACTAGATTTGTAATTGAAGGTTACAGGGAAAAATGTGAAACAAAAACTGTAATTGGTCCAAGATGTGAAAACCCGATTGAATTAGATATACCTGTTTATATTACAGGAATGAGCTTTGGTGCCCTTTCTTATGAGGCAAAAACTGCTCTAGCGAGAGGGGCTACTATGGCAGGGAGTGCAACTTGTTCTGGAGAAGGTGGAATGATACCTGATGAAAGAAGATATTCAGAAAAATGGTATTATCAATGTATTCAATCTAGATATGGATTTAACCCACATCATGCACAACTTGCAGATGGAATTGAAGTATTTATTGGACAAGGACAAAAAGTTGGGATGGGTGGACACTTAATGGGCCAAAAAGTAACTGATCAAGTTGCTGAAATGAGATCTCTACCATCGGGTATTGATCAAAGATCACCAGCTAGACACCCTGACTGGTTAGGTCCAGATGATTTAGCTCTTAAAGTTGAGGAGTTAAGACAATTAACAAAAAATAAAGTTCCAATTCAATTAAAACTTGGAGCTTCAAAAGTTTATGACGATGTACGTATGGCTGCAAAATGTGATCCTGACTCTATCTATCTAGATGGAATGGAAGGTTCTACTGGAGCTGGACCTCACATTGCTGCTGCAAATACTGGAATTCCAGGTATTGCTGCAATTAGAGAAGCTAGAAGAGCAATTGATGATGTTGGTAAAACTGGAAAAGTCACATTAATTTATGCAGGTGGCGTTAGAGATGGTGCAGATATGGCTAAAGCATTAGCATTAGGTGCTGATGCTATTGCAATAGGTACTGGTTCAATGATTGCTTTAAACTGTAATAAAGATATTCCAGAGGCAAATTTTGAAAAAGAAATGGGAGTAAAAGCTGGTGAATGTTACCACTGTCATACTGGAAGATGTCCAGTTGGTGTTGCAACTCAAGATCCAAAATTAAGAGCAAGATTGAATCCTGATGATGCTGCGTTAAGAGTATATAATTATCTACATTCTATGACTTTAGAAGCTCAACTTTTAGCAAGAGCTTGTGGTAAAACTAATATCCATTCTTTAGAACCTGAAGATTTAGCTGCTTTAACGTCTGAAGCGTCTGCTTTAGCTAAAGTACCTTTGGCTGGAACTAATTATACAGTTGGTGTGGATAACTTTCATAAAATATAGAGTGAATAATGCCTAAGAAAAAAAATAAAAAAGTTAAAAGTAAATCAAAAAAGCAAAGTAAAATGAAACTTGGAACTTTTAAGGAAACTGCCAGAGAAAAACTTATTGGCCAACATATTGGTTATAGATATGATGTTAACTTACTTCCTGATTATAAAAAAATAACACCATTTCTAAAAAAATATGTAGAAGCAATGGGATGGGATGATTTAAACTGGCTAGAAGATGTTCATATGGGTTATGAAGAAGGAAGACCTGCAGTATTTTGTAGAAATGCAAACGGATGGGTTACAATTCCAAAATCTATTAAATTACCTAACAATCAACAAGATAGAGATATGATAGCAAGAGAACTATTGGTTAAATTTCAAATGTCTCCAAAACATCCACTTGTAGATTTAAAAAAAGCATATTTAAAATTTTAACTACTCAATCCTAAGTTGTTTTTATTTTTAAAAACTACCTTCTATGCTATGTTTTACAGGATTGTTTCATTTGTCACACCCACTTAAATTTTATAGGATTTTTAAAAACTAATATAGAGAGGGAATATGACTGATCAGTTAGGTGCTCTTACTACTATATTTACAGAGTTTTACTACTGGGTAACAGTGGTGCTGATGTTTTTAATTCACGTCGGTTTCTGTATGTATGAGGTTGGAGCTTCTCGATACAAACATCACCAACATACTCTGATGAAAAACACAATGCTGATACCACTGGTAACAGTAACTTGGTTTTTATTTGGTTGGTGGATTTACTGGGCTTTCCCAACGGGACCGGGAATAGCACCTTCAATAATGAATGAAAGCACAGCTCTTATCACTGATGAGAGTACTTTTAGTGCCAAATGGTATTTGGCTAATACAGAATATATGGCGGTTAACTTAGGTGACCACATAAGCGGTGTATTCTGGGCTGCGTTTTTACTATTTTCATGGACAGCTGCTTCTATCGTTTCAGGAGCAATAATTGAAAGAATAACAACTTTTGCATTTGGAATTTTAGCAATTGCTATTGGATCTGTTTTTTGGACAATTGATGCTGCGTGGGGATGGCACTTTGATGGATGGATGCTTAAAATTTTAGGATACCATGATGCTTATGCATCAGGAGTAATTCACGCTATAGCAGGAGGATTTGCTTTAGGTGTTCTAATGGTTTTAGGACCAAGAATTGGTAAATTTTCATCTAGTGGTGAACCAAGAAACATAGGACCAAGAAATCCTTGGCTAGTAACTATAGGTTTATTTTTAATTTATACTGGCTTCTGGGGATTTTATGCAGCATGTAATATACCAATCTTTGATCTTGGACCAGAGTACGGTATGGAAGGTATAAGTTATTGGACAGCTACAAACATATATGTAACCCCTACTACACTTAGTGGTATTACTTTTAATTTCTTGATGTCATTATCAGGAGGATTATTAGCTGGTTATGTGGTTGCTAAAGGCGATCCATTCTGGACATACTCAAGTGGACTAGCAGGTGTCATCTGTGCTTCAGCTGGAAATGATTTATATCATCCAATTCAATCAATGATCATTGGTATGATCGGTGTTGTGATTGCATACAAACTACATTACTGGGTTGAGCGTAAGTTCAAAATTGATGATGCAGTTGGTGCAGTTGCCGTTCATGGTTATGCTGGATTTGTTGGTTTGGTAATTTGTGGTTTTGTATTAAATGGTTATCCATCATCTGGTTACAGTGTTGGAGCTATGTGGGATGGAACTACTTATGCATCTATAAATCCATTGGGAATGTTTCTAGGAGCAATCATAATGTTTGGTGTTCTTGGAATGTTACCAGGTTATGTTATAGCTAAAGTACTTCACGGAATGGGTAAATTAAGAATCCCTCGGGAAGTTGAAATAGCTGGACTAGACTATGAAATGATGGAGACTGCAAAATCTGATGAAAAAGCAGTTTCATCAGCAACCAGGTAAAGGAGATAAAATATGGCTACAGTTACAAACTGGATCGATCACCTGAATAAACCTGCTGAAGAAGTTGTGGGTGCTATTTATCCTGGTGCAGGTTCAAGTGAAACATTACTAGTTATTCTTGCTTTTATAGTATGGATTGGTTGGCATGTTTTGACTGCAAAATCTGAAAGTGAAGAACTTGAAAGATTAGCAAGAAAAAGACATGGCGCTAATGATCATAAAAGCAATATAGCTGAGTGGTAATTTAAAATAAAATTTGGGCGCTACTTAAAGTGTAGCGCCCTTTTTTTTAATTATTAATTACTATATGTCAGAAGAAAATAACAATGAAGAATTAAGACCTAGTAAGATGCGTGGTGTTGCTTTTCCTAAAGCAAAATATGGAGTAATATTAGCTATTATAATCATTATTTTGGTTAATCTTATATATTATAAAGAAACAATTTTTTCTTTTTTTAAATAATTGTGTTAATTTTTATTTATGCCAAAAAACTTATTTAAAATTTCTAGAGAAAAAAAAATAAAATATTTTTTAATAAGTTTTGTAGATTTATTTGGAGTTTTGAGATCAAAATTAGTTCCAGCGCGGGCTATTAAAGAAATGCAAGAAACTGGTGCAGGATTTGCTGGTTTTGCTGCTTGGCTGGATATGACTCCTGCTGATGCAGACATGTTTGGAGTCCCAGATCCTGATAGTTTAATTCAATTGCCTTGGAATAGAGAAGTTGGCTGGTTAGCATCTGATCTTTGGATGAATGGAAAGCCTGTAGATGCTTCTCCAAGGGTAATGCTTAAAAACCAAATTAAAAAACTTCAAAAGAAAGGTCTCACTATGAAATCTGGTGTTGAATGTGAATATTTTCTTATTTCTCCAGACGGTAATTCAATAGCAGACTCAAGAGACACACAATCAAAACCTTGTTATGACCAATCAGCTTTAATGAGAAGGTATGATTTAATTAAAGAAATTTGCGATTGTATGATTGAAATGGGATGGGGTCCTTATCAAAATGACCATGAAGATGCTAACGGTCAATTTGAAATGAACTGGGATTATGATAACTGTCTAGTTACTGCAGACAGACATGCTTTCTTTAAATTTATGGTCAAAACAATTGCTGAAAAACATGGACTTAGAGCTACATTTATGCCGAAACCTTTTGAAAATTTAACTGGCAATGGTTGTCATGCTCACATCTCTGTTTGGGATGGTAAAAAAAATAAATTTTTAGATAAGTCTAATGATTTAGGTTTAAGTAAAATGGCTTATAATTTTCTTGGTGGTGTAATTAAAAATGCATCTTCATTATCTGCTTTTTTTAATCCTACTATAAATAGTTATCGAAGAATAAATGCTCCACCTACTAAATCAGGAGCATCATGGTCACCTAGTAGTATTTCTTATACAGGAAATAATAGAACTCATATGATTAGAATTCCAGATCCAGGCAGATTTGAATTAAGATTAATGGATGGTTCGGCTAACCCTTACTTGCTACAAGCAAGTGTACTAGCTGCTGGGTTAGACGGTTTAAAAAATAAGATTGATCCAGGAAAACCATTAAATTGTAATATGTATGAAGATTACAAAAAATATCCTAATCTTCCAAAACTTCCCAATGAATTAGATCAATCACTTGAAAAACTAAAAAATAATAAAGATATGAATGATGCTTTGGGTAAAGAAGCAATTAACAGTTATATCAAACTAAGAGCTTCAGAAATAAAAGAATTTAAACAAAAAGAAAATTTCGATAAAACAAAAGCTATTACTAAGTGGGAACGAGATAATACTTTAGACTGTTAGAACATGACAATTTTATCTAATGGTCATTTGTGGAAACACACAGAATTCATTGAAAATAAGAACTTTACTTTTAATAGAAATAAAATTCTAGATTCATTGTCAAAAAAAGATATTGATGATGCCTACTTGAGTATTTCTAAATGGGAAAATTATTCTCCAACTCCATTAATAGAATTAAACAAACTTTCAAAAGAATTAAATTTAAATAAAATTTTTTATAAAGATGAAAGTAAAAGATTTGATCTTAAATCTTTTAAAGCTCTTGGTGGTGCATATGCAGTAGAAAAAGTTTCAAAAGATTATAAAGAAATCATAGTTTCAACAGCTACAGCAGGAAATCATGGTAGATCAGTAGCGTGGGGTGCTAGAAGACTAGGTTTAAAATGTAAAATTTTTATTAGCGAATTTGTTAGCGATGCAAGAGGACAAGCTATGGCAGATCTTGGTGCTGATGTGATTAAAGTAAAAGGTAATTATGAAAATTCATTAATAGAATGTATTAAAAGATCAACTGAGAATAACTGGCAAATAGTTCAAGATGTAGCCTGGAAAAACTACATTACAGTCCCAAAATATACAATGGCAGGATATACAGTTATGATGAAAGAAGTAGCTGATTATATTGATAGAACCAAAATTTCTCATATAATTTTACAGGCAGGTGTTGGAGGGATGGCTGGAGCAATGATCGCTGGTGTAGCTAGATATTTAAAAAATACACCTGTTATAATAGTTGTTGAGCCCGATAGTGCTGCATGTGTTTTAGAAAGTATTAAGACAGGTAAAATAGAAAAAATAGATATTAAAAGAGAAAGCTTAATGGGAGGAATGTCATGTGGAGAGGTTTCATTAGTCCCTTGGGAAATTTTAAAAAACTCAGTACAATATTGCATTAGTTTACCTGATGATGATATTGCAAATACTATGAAGTTGCTGGGGAACGCAAGTTTTAGCAATGAAAAGATCATTGCTGGTGAAAATTCAGCACCTGGAGTAATCAGTTTAATCACAAGTTGTGAAGATGAAAAAATAAAAGAAAAAATGCAATTGAATAAAGACTCAAATGTTTTACTTGTTGGTTGTGAGGGTGATACAGATGAAGAAATGTATCAAAAACTGATAAATAAATAAAAAATATTTTAATGAAAAAAATTTTCAAAAAAAAAATAAGTAATTTAGATTTTTATAAAATTTTTAAACCTGAATTAACACCAAAAAAAATGATGGAATTAGGTGTTTTTGGAGGTGCGTATTTTGGATCAAATATAAATGAATATCCTAAATCATGGTTTAAAAATGCAAAAATAAGTAAAACTTTTGATGTTAATTTAAATAGATTTAAAGTTGTTTCTGGATTATCAAGAGAACATTGGATTGAAAAAGGATGGATTTTTAAGGAAGATCCACTGGGATGGTTTCAGTGGTATTGTAGATTTATTAATGGGAGAAGAATTCCTCATATAGATGAGATTCAAATTAAAAGATGGAAGAATTTTAGGAGACATGTTTTGGCAATTGAAAAAAATTGTGAAAAGGGCGACCTGAGTTGCAGAAGAAGACAAAGACAAGCTATATTGCAATGGGCTTATAATCCTTATAGATAAAAAAATTAAATTTATTTTTTTGTTTTAAAGTCTATCCCATATTCTGATCTTGGCCCTTTTCTTAATCCAAATGGTCCTGATATAAATAATGTTAATGGTCTAGTGCCAGGTTTGAGATCAACTCTATGTAAATTATTTGCTGATCTAAAACCTATATATCCAGGAGATCTCCAATATTTACCGGTTTTTAAAGTTTCCCAGTATCCTCCTCTTAATATAATTGTCATATAAGGAAATGTATGGTTGTGAACTCCATCACCATGATCATCTGATAACATTTCATGTATTAATATATTAAATGGAAACCATTTAGGACGATGTCTTAAGAGCACATAGTATCTATTCATCCATGGTTTAGCTAAATCATATCTTGGATGTGATGGACCTCTATCTAAAACAATTTTTTTACGACCTAATTTTTCTAACAATTTTAGAAACATTAGTCTAATTTAATTATGGCATTATCTTTTACAACAAATAAATTTTTGTCTAGAATTATTGGACGAGATATTTTTTCATTATCAATTTTAAGTGCCGATTTTGTTTTTCCACTAGCTACATCAATAACGAGTATTCTTCCATTATCTGTTGATAGGTAAATATTATTTAAGCCCATTATGAAACCTGTTGGTTTAATCTTTTTTCTTATTTTTGGTTTAAAGTTTTTAAATATGTCTGTAACTCTAATAATATTTCCACTGTTTTTTTCTATAACTACCAAATATCCTTCTATAGAAATTGTAAACAAAAAATTTCCTACCAAAGTTGGCCTCAAGTTCGAATTTACTTTATTTTCCCAATTAAAGCTTCCTGAGCCAAGGTCAATTGAGAATAATTGATTTTTGTTATTTGAAAAAAATAAACTAGCAGAATCTGTAATGATATCTGAAGTTTCTAACGAAAAAGCTGACTCATATATCAAGCTACTTTGTGTTGGCAGTTGCCACAGAAGTTCACCCTTTTTAATATCTACAGCACTTATATCCCCAATTGAGTTATTAAAATAAATGACATCACTTACAATGACCATAGATAATTTTTTTTGAGATCTAATTAATGAACTTTCTGTTTTAATATTCCATAATTCCTTTCCATCTTTGATTGAAAAACATCTTAAAGTATTCGAATAATCAATTATAAAGAACCTATCTTCATATATTTTAATCTGAGAATTAAATGGTGCTAAATTTTTTTTTGACCAAATTAAATTACCATTAAGTAAATCTAACATATAATATTTTGCGATATTATCTGCAACAATAAGAAATTTTCCATTATTGGCAAATTGAACAATAGGCTTAAGTTTTTTCTCAGATTTAGAATAATAATTTTTTTTCCATTTTAATTTTGATTTATTATTAAATTGAATTATTGAACCTTTATTATCAAAAAAAATTAAATCTTTTTTATTAAATGAAATAGTTGGTTCATATTGATAAAAATTTTTAATCTTAGAAAATTTATATCTAGAAGATTTTTTTAATTCTCCATCATAATTTAATCTTCCATCGTTATTAAAATAACTTCTAATAGTTAGATTATTTTTAATATTACTATCTAATTTTATTTTTAAATTAGGATTTAACTCTTGCTTAAGAAATTTCTCAGCAGCAAAAATTATTTTAAAATTCGAGTCTATTTCTTCTGGAATATTTTGAGTGGCTGACCAAAATTTAGAATTTTGATTTAAAGAACAACTAGTTATAATTATTAAAGAAATAATAAAATAAATTGTTTTACTCACTTAAATCTCTATTTAATCTTTTTTGTGCTTCTATTCTTAAATCTTGATTAGCATTTTCTAAATCGATTATTTGATTAAAAAACTCTTTAGATTTTTGTTTTTCATTTTTTGAATAAAAATACTCTGCCATTAAATATAATGCATGAGATTTCCAGATACTTTCTGAATTTATTATCGGATTCAAAATTTCTATAAGTTGATTTTCTGAACTATTATCAGCATTAAAAAGAGCTTTCTTATAAATGATTAAATTCTTTATTTCTTTTTCTAAAGATATTTCATCAATAACTATATCAAATAATTTATTTAATTTTGACTGTTCAGAAATTAATAAGTTATCTACTATAAAATATAAAGACAAAGGCGAATAAGTTGGATCTTTTTTATTTATAAGTTCAATTAAACCTTTTTTTGTTAATTCTTTATTTTCTTCAGTATATTCAATGATAAGAGAATTATATTGGTCTGAAATTTCTATCTTTTTTTTTTCCTTGTATTCATCGTAAACAAAAAAACTTAATAAAAATACTATTATTACAACTACAAAAGAAATTAATATTTTTTTATTTTTAAAAATAAAATTTTTTATTTTTTCGTTTCGCGTGTTTTTATCTATAATTGCTATATCTTCATCCATAACTAAATCATATTTCGAAGGACATACTGAAGTATTCCTCCATTTTTATAATATTCTAACTCATTTTTAGTATCTATTCTGCACAATGTTTTGATGGTTTTAATTTCCCCCGAGTGATATTTTATTTCTAATTTGACTATATCAGATGGGTCTATTCCTTTTTCAATGTCTATAACGCTTATTAATTCTGATCCTATAAGATTTAAACTTTTTCTATCAATATTATCTTTAAATTGAAGAGGTAGTATTCCCATTCCAATTAAATTTGACCTATGAATTCTCTCAAAACTTTCAGCTATCACTGCTTTTACTCCTAATAATTTTGTTCCTTTTGCTGCCCAATCCCTTGAGGAACCAGTGCCATATTCTTTACCTCCTATTACCACTAAATCTGTGCCTCTTTTTTTATATTCAACAACAGCATCATAAACTGGCATTACTTTTCCTTCAGGATATATTTTTGTAAAGCCACCTTCAGTTCCTGGGGCCATTTCATTTCTAATTCTTATATTTGCAAAAGTACCTCTCATCATAACTTCATGATTGCCTCTTCTAGATCCGTAAGAATTATAATCTTTAGGTAAAATTTGATAATTCATAAAGTATTCACCTGTAGGGCTTTCTTTTTGAATATTTCCTGCAGGAGAAATATGATCAGTTGTTACCATGTCCCCTAGTATCAATAAAGGTCTAGCATTCTTTATAGGTTTAAAACCATCTGGTTTATCTGGTAAATTTTCGAAGAAAGGAGGTTTTTTTACATAAGTAGAATTTTCATCCCAATTATAGATACTACTTTTTTTAGTTTTAATTGCTTGCCATTGTTTTGGACCTTCAGAAACATTTGAATATCTTTTTATAAACATATCAGCATTTAATGAGGATTTTAATTTATTTTCTATTTCTTTATTTGAAGGCCAAATATCTTTTAAATAAATATCTTTGCCATTTTTATCCTTACCAAAAGAATCTTTATATAAATCTAATGCCATATGTCCTGCTAAAGCATAAGCAACAACTAATGGTGGAGAAGCTAAATAATTTGCTTTAATATGAGGTGAAATTCTTCCTTCAAAATTTCTATTTCCAGACAAAACTGATACAGCATAAATATTTTCTTTTTGAATAGCCTCAACTATATTATCTGCTAAGGGTCCTGAATTTCCTATACATGTAGTGCAGCCATATCCAACTAAATTAAAACCTAGTTTATCTAAATATTGACTTAATCCTGCCTTTTCTAAGTAATCAGTAACAACTTGAGATCCTGGGGCAAGAGATGTTTTTACCCAGGGTTTAACCTCGAGTCCTAATTCAACTGCTTTTTTTGCGAGCAATCCTGCTCCAATAAGTACATTTGGATTAGATGTGTTAGTACAAGAAGTTATTGCAGCAATTAAAATTGAGCCATCTTTTATTTCATAATCTGTATTAGGCACTTTTGAAATTGAAAAATTATTCTTATTAGTAATTTCAGTAAAACTTTTTTTAAAATTTTTAGAAGCATTAGTTAGTAATACTTTATCTTGTGGTCTTTTGGGTCCTGATATCGTAGGGACTAATGTTGACATATCTAGGCTTAGAGTGTCAGTAAATTCAATGTCATCACTTACCCATAAACCTTGAGCTTTTGCATACTCCTCAACAATCTTAACTATCGAAGGGTCACGTCCTGAAAATTTCAAATATTTTAAAGTTTCGTCATCTATTGGAAAAAAACCACAAGTTGCTCCATATTCTGGAGCCATATTGGCAATTGTTGCACGATCAGCTAATGTCAAATTTTTTATTCCTTCTCCATAAAACTCAACAAATTTTCCAACTACACCTTTATCTCTTAACATTTTTACAACTGTTAAAACTAAATCTGTTGCTGTAGTTCCCTCTGGCATCTTATTTTTTACTTCAAATCCAATAACCTCTGGAATTAGCATTGAAATGGGCTGGCCTAGCATACCTGCTTCCGCTTCTATGCCTCCTACTCCCCATCCTAAAACAGACAAACCATTAACCATTGTAGTATGACTATCTGTCCCGACTAAAGTATCTGGAAAAAGATATTTATTGCCTTCAAATTCTTCACTCCAAACAACTTTTGATAAATACTCTAAGTTAACTTGATGACAAATGCCTGTTCCAGGAGGAACTATTCTAAAATTATTGAACGCTTGTTGACCCCATTTTAAAAAAGAATATCTTTCACTATTTCTATTAAATTCAATTTCAACATTTTTATCAAATGAGTCAGGTTTTGCAGATTGATCTACTTGGACTGAGTGATCAATTACAAGATCAACAGCTGACAAAGGATTTACAGTATTAGGATCCTTATTTTTATCTTTTATAGCTTCACGCATTGCTGCCAAATCTGCTACTGCAGGTATTCCTGTATAATCTTGCAATAAAACTCTTGCGGGTCTGTAGGCAATCTCAGTTTTAGATTTCTTTTCTTTAAGCCAATTTTTTATTGACTCTATTTGTTTTTGGGTAACTGACAAACCATCTTCATATCTAAGTAAATTTTCTAAAAGAACTTTAAGAGATTTGGGCAATTTAGAAATCCCATCAAGACCATTTTTTTCTGCTATTTTTAATGAATAGATTTTATAACTT
>CABYGR010000008.1 GCA_902518595.1 uncultured Pelagibacteraceae bacterium
TGGATAACAGATAATTTTAATCCAAAATTATTTATTCCTATAAATAAGTACTTGTTCAAAGTTGAAAAATATATTTCTGCTAAATCTGAGTTGCTTATAATTAACGCAACTATTGCAGCAAATAATAATACCAGTCCACTTGCGGCTTCTAGTCTAAAGAACCATTTAAATGGTTTTGAAATATAATTTATCATCTTTATTGTAATAAGTTTTTAATAAAAAGAAATATATCTTTTAATGACTCCATTAAATTATATAAAAATATTTCTAAGTTTGGAAATATTTTTGTTAAAGGAGATTTAAAAGTGTCAAGAATAATAATAATTGCTATAAATGAAATTACTCCAACTATCAAATAGGATAAAATATTACTAAAATTAGAGTTATTTGTACTTGAGCTAATATTTGTTTTTTTTTGTGTTTTTTCAAGTATTACATTATTTTCTATATTTGTTTGTTCTTCTGTTAAACTTTGACTATCTGTTATTAATTGATCAGAAGAAACATCAGTTTTTACGTTATAGAACCAAATATGGTTACAAGATCCACACTGAATTTTTTTTCCAGACTCAGGTATCAAAGATGATTCAACCATAAATTTTTTATGACAGTTTATGCATTCAATAATCATGGGTTTTTTATATCATATACTTAAAAAATTACTCTTAATTATAGCAATCTTTATACTTTTAAAAATTTAATAAGTACTGTAATAGTACAATCTTCGGAGTGTAGCGCAGCCTGGTAGCGCATCTGGTTTGGGACCAGAGGGTCGCAGGTTCAAATCCTGCCACTCCGACCATATTATGAAAAAAGCAAAAATTTATATACCTAATAAAAGTCCAATGCAGTCAGGCTCAGGAAAAACTGATAAATGGATTCTTGAATATGAAACAAACAACCCAACCAATAATCCTTTAATGGGTTGGGAAAGCTCTAACGATACGTATGCTGAATTAAAATTAGAATTTCCTTCAAAAGAAGTAGCAATTAATTATGCTAAGAAGAAAAAAATTGATTATGAAATAATTGAACCACGTAAGAAAAAAACTGTTAAAAAATCTTACGCAGATAATTTTTTAAGATAATAAATGTTTAAATTTTTTACTCAAAAGCAATGGTTTCTTTGGAGTATATTTGGTTCAATTTTTATCTTGATTTCAACTTGGTACCAAGTTCAATTAGATGTAAGAATAAATGAATGGTTTGGTGAATTTTATGATACTCTACAAAAAGCTTTAACAACTCCAAACTCAGTTTCAGAAAAAGAATTCATAGGCTATTTATTTACATTTGCTAAAATTGCAGCGTTATGGATTTTAATAGCTGTATTCACTGGATTTTTTACAAGCCATTGGGTTTTTAGATGGCGTACTTCTATGGCAAATTATTATCATGAACAGTGGTTAAAAGCCCGATTAACAGAAGGTGCATCTCAAAGAGTTCAAGAAGATACTTTAAAGTTTGCGAGAATAATGGAAGGACTAGGTACTGGTTTATTAGATAGCATTATGACTTTAATTGCATTTACTCCAATTTTATGGGGTTTGTCTAAACAAATAGATGTACTTCCTTGGATTGGAGAAGTAGATCACGCATTAGTTTGGGTAGCCTTAATTTCAGCTTTAGGAGGAACATTATTACTTGCTGCAGTAGGTATAAAGTTACCTGGGATTGAATATGATATTCAAAAGGAAGAGGCTGGTTATAGAAAAGAATTAGTTCATGGAGAAGATGATCCTATAAGAGCAGCTCCTCCTACAATAGGACAATTATATAATCGTGTTAGAGGGATTCATTATAAATCCTATTTTCATTACCTTTATTTTAATACTGTTAAGTGGAGTTATTTTCAAGGAATGGTAATAGTACCTTATTTAGCATTAGCTCCAACAATTGTAACTGGTGCAATAACATTAGGATTTGTTCAACAAATCACAAGAGCTTTCGGTAGAGTAGAGGGGTCACTTCAATATTTAGTAAAAAGTTGGTCTACAATTGTTGAATTAATTTCTGTTTGGAAAAGATTGCGTGAATTTGAGGAAAAATTAAATTTAAGTAGTGAAACTCTAAGACAAACATAATGGGATTAAATAAAAAATTCATAGATCTTTTTCATAAAGTTTCTGTTCAAGCGGCTTTAGCATCACACTATTTTGTCGGAAAAAAAGATAAAATTGCCGCTGATAAAGCGGCAGTAGATGCCATGAGAAAAGAATTAAATAAAATTGATATGAAAGGTCAAATTGTAATTGGAGAAGGTGAATTAGATGAAGCACCAATGTTGCATATAGGAGAAAAGGTAGGTTCAATGAATGGTCCAAATTTAGATATAGCGGTCGATCCTTTAGAGGGAACAAATTTTGCAGCTAATAATTTGCCTGGTGCTATATCTGTTATAGCAGTTGCAGAAAAAAACAATTTATTTAATGCACCAGAAACATATATGGATAAAATTTCTACTAATGTAACAGAAGATAATATAGTGGATTTAGATTTTTCAATTAAAAAAAATATTTATAATTTATCTGAGTTTAAAAATAAAAAACCAGAAAATTTAACAGCTTGTATTCTGGATCGCCCTCGACATAAAGATATAATAGATGAATTAATAAAACTTAAAGTTAAATTGAAACTTATTACTGATGGCGATGTTTCTGGGGCAATTTTAGTAACAAATGAAAAATTTAATGTTGATATTTTTTTAGGAATAGGAGGTGGCCCTGAAGGAGTATTAGCAGCTTCTGCACTTGATGCTTACAATTGTAATTTTCAAGGAAGATTTATATTTGAAACAGATGATGATAAAATAAGAGCAAAAAAAATGGGGATAAAAGATTTCCAAAAAAAATATAGTATAAAAGAAATAGTTTCAGGAGACTCAATTTTTTGTGCAACAGGAATTACTTCAGGTGATTTAGTTTCAGGTATTAAAATTCAAAATGATGAATTTATATCAGAAACCTTGATTACTCATAAATCAACTGGACTAAAAAAAATTATTATAAATAAGCAAAAAATATAATGAAATCTGTTTCCGGTAAGTACTGGGAAGAAATTTCTGTTAATAAGAGATTGATAGATAAAGTTAAAATAGATCATAAATTTTCAGATCTAATATCAAAATCAATTGTATATAGGAATTTCTCTAATCGAGAAATTTATTCAATAAACAATGATGTTGATTTATCTAATCCTTTTTTTAAAAATAAAGATTTTAAATTAGGTGCTAAAATTTTTAAAAAACATATAGATAATAATGACAGAATTTTAGTTATTGGTGACTATGATGTAGATGGCTGTATATCAACTTCATTGATTATTAATTTTCTTAACAAACATAATGCTAATTCATCATACTTTATTCCAAATAGATTTAACGATGGATATGGTGTTAGTATTAATTTGATAAAAAAATTAGTTAAAGAAATACTTCCTAAATTGATAATAATGGTTGATTGCGGTTCAAATTCAATTGATTCAGTAGAGTTTTTAAATAAAAATAAAATTGAAACAATAATTATTGATCATCACAACATTAATAGACCATATCCAAAATCAAATGTATTAATTAACCCAAAAAAAGAATGTGATTATAAACTATATGACTACTACTGTTCTGCTTTTTTAACTTATTCATTTTTAGATTTTTATATTAAAAAAACTCATTCAAAATTTAATATAAAGGATGAATTAATTTATGTTGCGCTTGCAACAATTTCAGATGTGATGCCTCTAAGAGAAAATAATAGATATTTACTAAAAAAGATTGTTAAAGAATTTGATCTAAACAAAAATAAAATCTTTAAAAATTTATTTAAATTAAACAAAATTAACAAAAAATTAGATTTTGACGATTTAGGATTTATTATTGCGCCAATAATAAATTCTGCAGGACGAATTAATGACGCGAATAAAGTTATTAAACTTTTTACAACTAATAATGAAGAAGATATTGACAAAATTTCAAACACTCTCTTTAGATTAAATTTAAAAAGAAGAAGTATTGAAAATGTGTTAATAAAAAAAATTGATTTAAAAAAAATTGCAAATAATAATGAAATTTTATTTTACTTCGATCCCGAAATTTCAGAAGGAATAATTGGAATTATTGCATCTAAATTAAAAGAATATTTTAATAAACCAGTAATTGTTTTAACCAAATCAGGAAATTTAATTAAAGGCTCAGCCAGATCTATACCATCATTCAATATTGGCAAATATATTGATAAAGCAATTGGAAAAAATATTTTATTATCTGGTGGTGGTCATAATTTAGCTGCTGGAGTTACATTACAAAAAAATAGAATTAATGAACTTAAAAAATTTTTAAATGAAATATATTCAAAAGAAATATTATCAACTTCAAATAAATATATATCTAAAATATCTTTTAACTCAATTAATATAAATTTTTTTAATGAAATGAATAAACTTGCACCATTTGGAAATCAAAATTCTAAATTGATTTTTCTAATAGAAAATGTCAAAATCGTCAAACCAATATTGATTAAAGATAAATTTATCTCTTGTTATATAAAGTCTAAAACAAATAAATTGATTAAAGCCATATCATTTAACCCAATTGGATCTTCAATTTCTTTAAATTTATTTAATAAAAAAAATGAAGTTAGCATTTTAACTAGAATAAATAAAAATAATTGGAATAATAAAACAAATATTCAATTAGAAATAGTTGATGTAATTTGCCTTTCTAATAATGCTTGATTAATAAGCTTATATGAAATAAAAAACTTTCAATTCGGTCCCTTCGTCTATCGGTTAGGACACGTGGTTTTCATCCTCGAAAGAGGGGTTCGATTCCCCTAGGGACCGCCACAAATGACATTTTTTGTATATTTAATTGTTTCTAAAAACAAAGGAAAGAAGGTCTCTTATGTAGGATATACAAAAAATTTAACAAACAGAATTTTATTACATAATAATGGAAAAGGTGCAAAATTTACAAAAGGAAGAATCTGGAAACTTATATATTATAAAAAATATAAAACTAAAAGTGAAGCCATGATAGAAGAGAATAAGTTAAAAAAAAATTATAGATTGCGCAACTTGCTTAAACAGGAAAAATTAATTTGAAAATTTCAATTTTATTACCTTATAAAGAAAATTTCTCTCCAAACTACGCAGGTGCAGTTTCTTTATTTGTTAAAGATACAGTTATAAATAGTAAATATTCGAACTCAACTTATATATTTGGCAATATGGATTACAAAGTTCCATTTTTAAAAAATTATATAAATATAAATTTAAAAAAAAGCTTCTTACAGAGTAATAGCAAAAATTATATAAAAAAATTTCTTGAAAAAGAAAAAAAAATAAATTCTGATATTTTAGAAATTCATAACAGACCAAATTATGTTAAATATTTAAATAATATTAAAGATAAGAAAATAATTCTTTATTTTCATAATGATCCATTATCAATGAATGGTTCTATTTCAATTAAAGATAGATTGTATTTATTAAATAATATTGACCAAATTTTATTTAATAGTAAGTGGTCTCAAAAAAGATTTTTCATAAATATTGAAAATGATGAACTGCTTAAACAAAAAACTTCTGTTTGTTATCAATCTACATCAGTAGCTAAAATTGATTTTCGTAAGAAAGAAAAAATGATTTCATTTATTGGAAAACTTAACTCTGCAAAAGGGTATGATTTATTTGGTAATGCTATAATTAAGATTTTAAATAAGTATCCTGATTGGAATGCTATTGTTATAGGTGATGAGCCAAGAGAAAAAATAGTTTTTAAACATAAAAATTTAAAGATTAAAGGTTACACAAATCATAATGATGTTCTAAAGTTATTAAAAAAAATAAGTATATCTGTGATCTGTTCTAGATGGGAAGAACCTTTTGGAAGAACTAGCTTAGAAGCTGCAAGTAGAGGTTCTGCTGTAATTATAAGTAATAGAGGAGGTTTACCTGAAACTTCAAAAAGCGCCATTATATTAAAAAAAGTAAATTCAAATGAAATTTTTGATGAAATAGAAAAATTGATAATTAATAAAAATAAATTAGTTTCTCTTCAAAAATTAAATTATAAAAACTTTGTCTTTAATCACAAATATATTTCCAAAATAATTGATAATATCAGGAATGAATTTTCAGGTGTAAGTCTTTTTAATATTAAGAAAAATAGAATACTAAAAATTATGCATATTACCAACGTAAACGAAAGATTTAATGGTAGACTTCACTATAATACAGGTCGAAGAATAAATAATGGTTTTATAAGAAATGGTCATAACGTTCTAACATTAAGCGATCGTGATACAGTTCATTATCAAAAAAATTTTACTGATATCAAGGGGAATAAATCTTTACAAAAAAAAATTATAGAAACATCTGATAATTTTAAACCAGATTTATTGGTTCTTGGTCATGCAGATCGTGTTTCTAATGAAACTTTAAGAATAATTAAAGAAAATAATAAAAACATTAAAATATCCCAATGGTTTTTGGATCCACTCTCAAAACATGGTCCTGATCATTTAAATAATTCTAGAAGAATTCTTCATAAAATTGATTTCATAGATAAAACTTTTTTAACAACAGACCCTAAATCTCTCTCAATAAAAGTACCTAATTCATATTTTATTCCAAATCCTTGTGATAAATCTTTCGAAATATTAAAGAATTACAATAAAGATTGTACTTTTGACGTTTTCTTTGCAATGAGTCATGGGGTGCATAGAGGGGCATTAAAATCAGGAAAAGAGGATTATAGAGAAAAATTTATTAATAAATTAATTAATCTCAATAAAAATTTAAAGTTTGATGTATATGGGATGAATAATGTTCAACCTGTATGGGCTGATGATTTTTTAAAAAAAATTTCAAATTCATATATGGGCTTAAACTTAAGCAGAGGTAAACCAATAAAATATTATAGTAGTGATAGAATCGTACAATTGGTTGGAAATGGTTTGCTTACATTTATAGATAAAAATACTTTTCTAAGTGATTTTTTTTCATCAAATGAAATGATATTTTATGAAAATATTGAAGATCTGAGTTACAAATTAAACAAATTCAAAAAAGACAGAAAGAAAGGTAGACAAATTGCAAAAGCTGGACAAAAAAAATATTTGAAATATTTTAATTCTGAAATTATTTCAGATTATATGATTTCTCAAACTTTAGAAATTAAAACTAAGTCAAAAATTGTCTGGAATAATTAATTGTGTTCTCGATAATCATACCAACTTTAAATAATTTAGAATATTTAAAATTTTGTATAAAAAGTATTAAAAAAAATTCAAAATTAAAAAATGAAATCATACCCCATGTAAATATAGGTAATGATGGTACTATCGATTATTTAAAAGAAAACGAAATAGATTACACATATACAAATTATAATGCTGGTATTTGTCAGGGGATGAATTTAGCAGCAAAAAAGTCCAATTTTCAATATATATTATACGCTCATGATGATTTTTATTTTTCACCAAATTGGGATGAAATTCTGAAAAATGAAATAAAAAAGATCGGTCATAATAATTTTTACTTGTCGGGCACAATGATGAATAATGGCCAAATTGAATTTGATTGTGGTGATAACACTAAAAATTTTGATGAGTCTAAATTTTTAGATGAGCATAAAAATTTTAATCATTTTGACTTCCAAGGCTCAACATGGGCTCCTCATTTAATACATAAAGAAATATGGAATAAGATTGGTGGTTTTAGTGAAGAATATTTTCCTGGTACTGGTTCCGATCCAGACTTAAATATGAAATTATGGAAGTTAGGAATAAGAATTTTTAAAGGTATTAACGACTTTAAAGTTTACCATTTTGGATCAATAGTTACAAGAAGATATAAAAATCACCCTACAATTAAAACTGAGTCTGGTAGTAGAGGTGCTAAAATTTTTTTATTAAAGTGGGGAATATCAATTAAGTTTTTTAAAAAATATTATTTAAAGTCAGGTATAATTTATAATGGCCCACTAGAGAACCCAAATAAAAATCTACTTTATTTTTTTGACCTTATTAAGTGTAAACTATATTTATTATACTTAAAAATTTTCTTTAAAGCTTAACTTTATTTAAAGCATTGTTTTTAAATAAATTACCCTCGTGAATATATCTTCTAACCATTTGTGTAGTTCTGTGACCTGTCATTGCCATAATACTTCTTTCTTCAGCTCCAAATTCTGCTGCAGTAGTAGCAAAACCTGATCTTAGACTGTGACCAGAATATTTTGATGAATCTAAACCTGCTATTTGAGCATATTTTTTTATTATAAGAGCAACTGATTTATCTGAAATATCAAAAATTTTTCCCTCATTTAAACTCCAATTTTTTAATTTAATGTATTCTTTAAGTGCTGTTACTGGACAAAATTCTTTATTGTCAAAGTAGGGGATTGCCTTAAGTGTACCTTCTCCTGATTGATCAGTTTTAGATCTTCTAATGAGTATTTTTACTCCTTCAGCTACGAACTCGATATCCTCTTTAATTATGCTTACCAATTCAGATCTTCTAAATCCTCCTGCAAATCCAATTAGTATTAAAGCCTTGTCTCTTAATTTCTCTTTCTTTTTATCATCTATTGCTTTAATTAATAATTTTAAATCATTGATTAATATAGGTTTTTTTGCTTTTTGCCTTGAACCTATTATTCTTTTAATTCCATGCAAGTTCTCCATGATTATTGGATGTTTGGTGTCTAAATAATGGCCTTTAAGCTTATGAATAACACTTATTGAGGCTATTCTTCTTTTTAAAGTACTAAATTTAGATGATTTAGATAAATGAGTTATGTAAATAGATATAATTTTTGGTTGAGACGGCATAGATGAAAGACCATTTTTTGCGCAGAAAGCCGAAAAATCTCTAAAATCTGACTTATAAGCCCTAAGTGTGTTCTCAGCTTTTGAATTTTTTAAATTCTTTAATGTCTCAATTTCTAAGGTTTTAATATCTGTTATTAATTTATTCATATTTATTTCCGATAACCATTAATTATCGGAAGTTATATATTAGGTGATTTTTAATGTCAATAGTTTAAATTATAAAAATTATGGGTTCAATGGATGGAGAAATTCCTGCAATATGGTTTTTAATTAGTTCAATTGGTTTCGTTATTTTAACAATTATACAATATCGTAATACTGGTAAGAGTTTTAATACAATTTTTTTGTCTGTTATGGCTATTATATTTTTTGCAAGCTACATAATACTTCTTACAAAATGAAAAGTTATCAACATAATTCACACAAAATTAGGTAATTTAAAAAAAACAACTATTTAGTGATAATAATTTAAATCATTATTTGGTATTGTTAAATTAACTTAAGAGGCAACTCTTAACTGGCCAGCCAGGGAAAAGCCGAGAGGCTCAAGCCTGGAGGGCAGAAAACCTCATAAAGCAGCGCTAAACATATGAGGTGGTAGGTTCGGCGGTAGCGCATAAAACGACGAACCAAAAATTCTGTTCTTTGCACCCTAAAAAGTGCAAGGAAACAGGGTTTTCTGATAATAAATGACTCTCAAAGGCACCAATTTTCAAAAAAAAGTATGGAAATACCTTAAGACTATACCTAAAGGTAAGGTAAAAACTTATAAACAGGTAGCTATAGGAATAAAAAGACCCAAATCAGCTAGAGCTGTGGCTAATGCATGTGCTAAAAACCCTTATGCCCCTAAAATACCTTGTCATAGAGTAATTAGATCAGATGGAGGTCTTGGAGGTTATTCTGCTCGAGGTGGAATAAAAAAAAAACTTAGATTGTTGAGATCTGAAAAAGTAGTAATTTAGACCTTTTTTTACTTTTTTTAGGTATAAAAAGCTAGCATAATCAACATTTTTTGATCTTTTACCATTTTTTAAGAGTAAATAATATGTTTCACCCTTTAGTTGTAGCATATATAAGCTTATCTTAAAAATAGGTACCTCTATGGACGTTTAAATGGCATATTCAATTAGTGCATTGCTCTACTATTCAACAATGCCAATGCTTTTATTCTACCATATTTTTTTTAATTTTTTTTTAAATCAAATGAATAAAACTCGCTATTTTAAACAGTTATTTAATGTTTCGTTAATATAAAGTAAATTAGAGCCTTTAAATGAGGTTTTAATCACTATAATTCTAATAATATTATTTAAATTACTTATATTTTTATAAACTAAAAAATATAATAATTACAGTAGTTTAATACCTATAATTAATGTAATATATTAGATATTAGTAAATAAATATAACCTATTAATTCATTTTTTAGATAAATTTTCTCTTCTAGATATGTAGATTCCACTTATAACTATAATGAATAAACCAAGAAAAGTCCAATTATCAGGGAAATCACTAAAAAAATAATAGCCAATTATAATGTTTGTAATAATCTCAAAATAACTAAATGGTGCTAATTTAGATGCATCAGCGTATTTAAGAGACAATATTAGAAATAAATGCCCTATACAGGCAAATATACCGATAGAAGCCATCATAGACCATTGATTTAAGGTTGGTTTAACCCATACAAATGGCATAACAGTAGATATGATTATAGCCCCTACTACACCAGTTAATAACAAAGTTAATAATGGATTATCTGAGGTGCTCAATTTACGAGTAATTATTAAATAAAACCCATACATTACGCCTGTGCCAAGCGCAGCTAAACTCGCTAGATTAATTTCTACAAATCCTGGTCTAATAACTACCAATGAGCCTATAAATCCAATAATCACCGCGCTCCATCTTCTAAATCCAACTTTTTCTTTTAAAAAAAATGGTGAAAAAGCAGTAACAATTAATGGAGCAATAAATGCTAAAGTTAAAGCTTTTGCTAAAGAAATAACTGAGATTGAATAAAAAAAACAAATATTAGCAGTTAACAAAATTAATCCTCTTATAAATTGAAGTTTAGGCTTGTCTGTCCAAACTAAATTTTTTCTAAAAAATAAAAACATTATTGGAAATGTAAATACCACAGTAAAAAAATACCTTGCCCAAGTAATTTGTAAAACTGGAAGATCAGCACTTAAATATTTAGCAAAACCATCCATTATTGGAAGCATTACCCATGCTAATAAATTAAAAGTAATAGCCTTCATTTGGCTACGATATAGGTTAATTAAAATACTTTAAAGCAAAGAATACGACTAAAGGAACAGTTATAAATGACATTAAAGTTGAAACAACTATCATACTAGCAACATTATCAACAATCTTTTTAGGTGAATATATTGAACCAACTAAATAATTTAAAATAGCACTTGGCATAGAACATTGAATTAGTAACACACCAGCAGCAAACCCTTCTAAATTGAAATAAATAATTAATATATAACCTATTATAGGACCTAAAATGACTCTTCCTATAGAAGAAACAAAAGCTTTTTTAAACGAAAAAATCTTTAATCTTGTTAGTGCTATACCCAATGACATCAAAATTAAAAAAATTGTTGCATAAGTTAATAGTTGAGTAGTATTTTCTATAACAACAGGTAGTTGAATATCGAAATAAAGTAAAATTACAGCAATAATAACTGAATAAAAAGCAGGACTCTTAGCTATAACTTCAAAATTAAATTTTCTGTCTGCTAAAAAAACACCTAATGTGAAATGACATAAAATAATTAATGCAGAAATTGCAGCTGCCACACCAAGTCCTTCTGAACCATAAGCAAATAAACAAAGAGGCAATCCCATATTTCCTGTATTAGGCATAACAAAAGGAGGCAGTTCTCTTATAATATCTTTAGTTTTTTGAAAATATAAAAAGATTAACCCAACTAAAAAAAAAGCAAAGATTGCTATCGAATAATACCAAAAATAGTCTTTAAAAATATTAAAAGAAATATTAATAGAATTTAAAGAGTAAATAACAATTGCTGGAGATCCAATATTAGCAGCAAAAGTAGCTATAAAAGTAGTGTCTATTTTTGGATTTTTTTTACCTAAAAAATAGCCAATACCTATTATAAAAAAGACAGGAAATAAAACTTCAAAAAGTTTTAGATAAATTTCCATTAATTAAATATTCTAATTAATGTTGGAAATTTTAAAGTATCTTTATCTTTATTAATAATTTTTAAACATTTTTGGATATTAATTTCAGTAGTTTTATGTGTAATCATGACTATTGTAGCTTTCTTAGATTTATGATCCGGTGTTTGAATTAATCTTTTTATCGAAATTTTAAATTTAGCTAATTTATCAGTAATTTTTGACATTACACCTGGAACATCTCTAACTTCAAACCTTAAGTATAATGAATTAGAATAATTATCTAAATTATAAGCTTTAAGCTTTTTTTGCTCATGTGAAGGAATACCAAATGGTTTTTTAGTACTTCCTCTTAATATGGAAATTAAATCAGATAACAATGATGATGATGTTGGTCCGGGTCCTGCACCTTCCCCTTGTAAAATACTCTCCCCTACAGGCATACCACTTATAATTATTGCATTCATTACACCATTAACATTACCAATATAAGATTTTTTATCCACTAGACATGGATGAACTCTTTCAAAAAGTTTTCCACTTATCACTTCGGTTAATCCCAATAATTTAATTCTCATTCCAAGTTGATTTGCAATTTTTATGTCTTTTAAATCAATATTTTCGATACCTTCCATTAAACATTTATCAGAAGAAATCTTTGAGTTAAAACTAAGTGATGATAAAATTCTGACTTTAGCAAAAGCATCATATCCATTAAGATCTAATTTAGGATTTGTGAGTTCTGCATAACCTAACTTTTGTGCCTTAGATAAAACTTTTTTAAAATCAAGATTAGAATTTTCCATTTCAGATAAAATATAATTTGTTGTTCCATTTAAAATTCCAGAAACTTTATTTATTTTATTTGTAGATAAGCTTTCTTTGATTGTTCGAAGTACCGGAATACCACCTCCAACAGAAGCTTCAAATTCTAAATTAACATTATTTTTTTCTGCAATTTTTGATAGATTGTTTCCATGCTTTGCAATTAACGCCTTGTTTGGAGTAATAACATTTATCTTATTATTAAGAGCTTTTTCTACAATTTTTTTTGATATTCCATCTGACAGCCCTATCATCTCAAAAATTACAGCAGGTTTTTTTTTGATTATATCAAATGGGTTCGAGTAAAATATATTCTTATCTATTTTATACTTTCTTCTCTTATTCTTATTTTTTGCTGATATTCCAATTATTTGAATTTTTTTACTTGTTTTAGTTTCTATATACTTTTTTTTTAAATTTAATTCACGATATAAATAATTACCAATTTGACCTAAACCAATAATGCCAATTTTGTAAATTTTATTCATTAATCTTTTATATTTGGATATTCATTATTAACTGCATATTGCTCTAGTTTAACTTTAAATTCTTCTATTGTTAATTCATCAGAAAAATTTAGATTTGGTAAAAGATCTTTATCATTTTGCGTATTTAAAGAACAAGAAGTTAATAAAAAAATTAAAATTAATTTTTTAATCATTTTAAACCTTCACCAATATTAAAATTATATAAAATATTCATATTTTGAACTCCTTGACCAGCTCCTCCTTTTATCAGATTATCTATAGCTGATAATAAAACTATTTTATTGTTATATTTAGACTCACATACTGAAATATGACAAAAATTAGTGTTAATAACATCATTTGTACTTAATACTTTATTTAATTTTACAACTTTAACAAATTTATGATTTTTATAGAAACTATTTAATGCAGTATAAATTTTTTTTGAATTAACACTTTTACCTAAATCGATGTATATAGTGCTTAAAATACCTCTAAACATTGGAGTAAGATGAGGTGTAAAAATAAACTTAAATTTTTTCTTAGTAAATTTTTTTATCATTTGTTCAATTTCTGAATTATGTCTATGAAATCCTACGGCATAAGAACTTAAAGATTCATATAAATTTTTACCTTTAAATTTTTTATGTACACTTCTACCCGCTCCTGAATAGCCAGACTTAGAGTCTATAAAAATATTATCAAATCTAATTAGTTTATTTTTTACTAATGGAACTAAGGGAAGTAATATCGATGTAGGATAACATCCTGGACAAGCTATTATTTTATAATTCTTGATAATTTTTCCAGTAATTTCTGGTAATGAATAAATTGAATTTTTGATCAATTTTGGAGCTTTATGTTTTTGTTTATACCATTTTAAATATTCTGAAGCTTTTTCTAGTCTAAAGTCAGCAGCTAAATCTATTAAAGTATTTTTTTTTAAAAGTACTTTTGATATTTCTTGTGCTTCACCATTTGGTAAAGCAGTAAAAATTATATCAACTTCATTTAAATATTTTTTGTTAAATTTTGTTATTTTTGGTAATTTTTTATTTTTTAAATCTTTACTATAATAAGAAATACTTTTTCCTACAGATGTATTTCCACATAAATATTTTATAGTTACATATCGATGTTTGATTAATAATTTAATTAATTGAACACCAATATATCCAGTTGAACCAGCAACTAACACATTAAGCTTAGACATTTTTTATTATAACAGTTTAAAAGTAAAAAAAAAATTATCTTTTAGAAAATTGGAAGCTTCTTCTAGCTTTTTTTCTTCCTGGTTTTTTTCGTTCAACAGCTCTAGAGTCCCTGGTAGTTAATTTTTCAGTTTTCAATGAGGATTTATGTTTTTCATCAAACAATACTAAGGCTTTAGAAATTCCGTGAACTAAAGCTCCTGCTTGACCCGTGTGTCCTCCACCAACAACACTAGATCTCACATCATAAGACGTAGATTGCTCAATCATTTCAAAAGGTCTGGTAATTTGCATTTTGTGATTTTCGCTTACAAAGTATTCACTGTAAAGTTTGCCATTAACATAGATCTTACCAGTGCCCTTTTTAACCCAAACTTTAGCAATAGAAGTTTTTCTTCTTCCCGTAGCGTATTTGCTATCTTTAAAATCTAATTTTAGTTTACCATTTTTTGTGCTTATTTCTCTAGATTCCATTGTTAATTTCTTATAATATTTTTACTATTTAGCTTGCTAATATCAATTGTCATTGGATTTTGTGCCGAATGAGGGTGCTCACTACCAGGATAAATCTTTAGTTTTGTAAGTTGTTTTTTTCCCAAAACTCCACCAGGTAACATTCTTTTTACAGCTAACTTTAAGGCTTCTTCTGGTTTTTTTTTAGATAGTTTTTCTGGGGTAGTTTCTTTTATCCCTCCAGGATGACCAGTATGTCTATAATATTTTTTGTCTTGAAATTTTTTTCCAGTAAATTTTATTTGTTCAATATTTTTAACCACAACAAAATCTCCATCATCCATATGTGGTGTAAAAGTAGTTTTGTTTTTTCCACGAATTATTTTAGAAATCACGGTTGCAAGTCTACCTACAACAGCATTTTTCGCGTCAATTTCATACCAATTTGAAGTTAACTGGTCTTTTTTTAAGAATTTTGTCATTGTGCCAGGAGTAATACTATTATTAATAACAAAGTCAATTTTATATTTACCTTGTAAAATAAGTCTAATCTGGTAAAAGTATATTGCCGATTTGATCCTATTGCGGGCATACAACTGCTAAAAAGGAATTTTTTCATTATTCAGTCGGTAGGCATTTGAACTGTATTGTGCGCCTTACATTATGTTAAAGCACTAAAAAAGGAGTTAAGATGAGTACAAAAAAAGACAATCCAGAAACTATTGCCATACATGGTGGTGACTATAGAAGTGATCCAGCAACTAATGCTGTTGCTGTCCCTATTTATAGAACAACATCATATCAATTTAATAGCGTAGAACATGCTGCTAATCTCTTCGCATTAAAAGAATTTGGAAATATTTACACAAGAATAATGAACCCTACAAATGATGTATTAGAAAAAAGAATTGCAGCTCTTGAAGGAGGTTTAGCTTGTTTAACAGTAGCTTCTGGACAAACTGCATCATTATTTTCAGTTTTAAATGTTGCTCAAGCTGGAGATAATATAGTTAGTTCAACAGATCTTTATGGAGGGACTGTATCTTTATTTACTCATACCTTAAGCAAACTTGGAATTGAAATAAGATATGCAGACCCAAAAGATCCTAAAAACTTTGAAAAAGTAATCGATAATAAAACTAGAGCTTTTTATGGTGAGACTTTACCCAATCCATATTTGCGAGTATTTCCAATTAAAGAAGTTTCTGACATTGGTCGAAAATATAACATACCTCTAATAATGGATAACACAGCAGCACCTGTGATTTGTAAACCAATTGAACATGGTGCAGCGATAGTAATACATTCTCTGACAAAATATATCGGAGGACATGGTACTGCTATTGCAGGAAGTATAGTTGATAGTGGTAATTTTGATTGGACAGCTGATCCTAAAAGACAACCATTGTTCAATGAACCAGATGCGAGTTATAATGGTGCTATCTGGGGTAAAGTTGTACCTGAGCTTACAGGAGCGAATATTCCTTTTGTAGTAAGGGCTAGAGTATGCTTATTGAGAGACCTAGGATCAGCATGTTCGCCTGATAATGCTTTTGCTATTATTCAAGGGCTTGAAACTGTGGCTCTTAGAATGAAACAACATTGTGAGAATGCTCAAAAAGTTGTGGAGTATTTAAAAAAACATAAAGAAGTAACAAAAGTAATTTATTCTACTGAACATGATAAACCTGTAGCAGAAAGAGCTAAAAAATATCTTAAAGGTGGAAATGGACCTATGGTTGGTATTGAATTAAAGGGTGGCATAGAGGCTGGTAAAAGATTTATAGAATCTTTAAAAATGTTTTATCATGTTGCAAATATAGGAGATGCTAGAAGTTTAGCAATTCATCCAGCTAGTACAACACATAGTCAATTAAATGATAAAGAACTGGCGGCATCAGGAGTTACTCAAAGTTATGTAAGATTATGTATTGGTCTTGAGCACATAGATGATATTATTGAAGATTTAGATCAAGCATTAAACAAGTCATCAAAAGGCACGTTAAAAGCTGTTAGTTAAACTTTGTATTTAAATAAAAAAAATAAATACAAGAACTAACTAAGAAAATTGAACTTAATTGGTGCATAGATGCAATATAAATTTGTGCACCATATATAATTGTAAAAATTCCTAAAATAATTTGTAAAAAAATAAAGAAACCTAAAATATTTACTGAATTATATAATCCATAAATCTTTTTTTTATAAATCTTGTAAAATATATATAAATAAAAGATACCAATTATATAAGCTAAATTACGATGAATAAATTGAACTAAAGAAGGTTCACTGAAAGCTGATAATTTAAATAGATTTATAATATTATTATCGTCAGGAAAATAAGTATTACCCATAAATGGCCAAGAATTATAAATTTTACCTGCATCCATTCCAGATACGAATGCCCCTATTGCTATTTGAATAAATATTAAAACTAAAAATAAAAATGGAATTATTGGATTTATTTTATCTAATATATTGGTTTTTTTATTAATCTTTAAATAATTCCAAAAAATTAAAGATAAAATTAAAAAAGCTATCAACAAATGAATTGAAAGTCTAAAATGACTTACATCCACTCTATCAACTAGACCACTACTAACCATATACCATCCTATAAATCCTTGAAAACAAATTAAGAAAAAAATTAGATAAAGACTGATTAATTTTTTATAGCCTTCTTTAAATGTAAAAAAAATAAGAGGGATTAAAAACGAAATACCTATAAGTCTTCCTAAAAATCTATGAGCCCATTCCCACCAAAAAATTATTTTAAATTCTTGTAATGTCATTAAATAATTTTGTTCTTTAAACTCAGGAATTTCTTTATATAAATTAAAATAGTTATCCCAATCTGCTGCATTTAAAGGCGGTAAAAAACCAGAAAAAAGCTGCCACTCAGTAATTGATAAACCTGAATCAGTAAGTCTAGTTAAACCACCTACGACAATCATTATTGAAATTATCCAAAACATAGAAGCCAACCAAAAGGAAATATATTTTTTTATGAGATTATTTTCTATGTACATATTTAAATAAATATAATAATTATACTTAAATCCAACTGTATAAATGTCGCCAAAAAATTTAAAAGAACTAAAAAAAATAAGAAAAAAATTAGATAAACTTGATGATTCTTTTATTATGTTAATTAAAAAAAGAACTATCTTGGTAAAACAAGTTCTCAAGTTAAAAGAAAATAAAAATCAAATTATAGATAATAAAAGAATTAAATATATCCTTAATCTAATTAAAAAGAAATCTATTAAAAATAAAATAGATCCTAAAATCACTAATCGTATCTGGAAAAATATGATTTACTCTTACATAGATTTTGAAAAAAGAAATTTTAGAAAAAAGTAATTACTTACTATGAGGTGGAAGTTTTTTTTCAACAAAAACTTCATGTTTTCTTGTGGCAGGGTTGTACTTCTTGGCCTTTAACTTAATTTTAGCTTTTTCACCACCTGCCGGTTTTTTTACATAATAAAAAAAAGGGCTATCAGGTTTTTTTTCAGGAACCAATCTTACTTTGATGTGAGTTTTTTTTGCCATTTTATTTGTTTTTTTTAAGTTCTTTTATAATTTTAGAAATTTTATTAATTTTATATCTTAAATTATCAGCACTTATAGTTTTATTTGAAATTTCGTCAAGATCATTAGATTGACTTGAATTTAATAGTTTTTTTACACCATTAATGGTCATGCCTTGATCTTTTAATAAAAATTTTATTTTTTTTAATAAATCAATATTTTTTTTGTCATAATACCGTCTATTTCCATTAAAGATTTTTGGTTTAAGTTGTTTAAATTCTTTTTCCCAAAAACGAATTGTATGAGTAGGAGTAGATTTGTTATTTCTATCTTTTAGATCTAATAATCTAACAACTTCACCTATTGTTTTGTATGCTTGATCTGATTTATTATTCATCTTTTAGATTAACAAAATTTCTAAATTCTCTGGATGGTTTGAACAAAACAACATTTCTTTCAGAAATAATTTTTTTTTCCTTCGTTTTTGGATTTCTCCCTAATCTTGATTTTTTTTTTCTAATAAAAAAAGTACCAAAATTTGAAAGTTTTAAAGTTTTTTCTTTTTGTAAATTAAAAGTTATTGTTTGAAAAAAATCTTCAATTAAATTATCTGAAATTTGTTTAGAAAAACCTAATTGCATATAAATTAAATTAACTAAATCTTTTTTAGTTAAATTAATTCTCATAATTAAATATCTTTTTTAATTTTTTCTATTAAATTACCTTTAATTATTCTACTACAAACATCAAGCGAATTCGAAAAACCAATATAATCAGTTCCTCCATGACTTTTAACTACAGGAGAGTCTAAGCCAATAAAAATTGCTCCATTATAAAGTCTAGGATCTAGTCTTTTTTTAAATTTATTTAAATTTGATATATTTAATAATGATGAAATTTTCCCTATTAAATTTCCACCTAAAGCTTTTTTTAACTCATCTGTAATAAAACTTGCTGTTCCTTCAGCTGTTTTTAATGCTACATTTCCTGTAAAACCATCAGACACAATTACATCAACATTTCCATTCATTAATTCATTTCCTTCTATATATCCTGAAAAATTAAAATCTTGAGTTGATTTATTATTTAATAATTTAAATGTTTCTTTAATTATTTCGTTCCCCTTTAATTCTTCAGAGCCAATATTCAATAATGCTACATTTGGAATATTTTGATATAATGATCGATACAGTGATGCTCCCATAACACTAAAATCTAATAAATTTTTTGGACTACATTCTATATTTGCACCTAGATCCAAAACTACACTCATACCTTTTTTATTTGGCCATAAAGCTGATAAAGCTGGTTTATCGATATTTTCTATCATCTTTAAGTTAAGCTTTGAAATCACAAGTAATGCCCCAGTGTTTCCCGCAGAAATAACGATATCGCAATCTTTATTTTTTACACTTTCAACTGCTAGCCACATACTAGTGTCTTTACCCTTTTTTGCTGCTTCTAGAGGACTATCTTCACTGTTTACTTTATTTAATGTATTTACAACTTCAAAGTTTTTTTTATCTATTTTAGAATTAATCAAAGTTTCTATTTTTTTTTTATCACCAAATATCTTATAGAAATTGTTAGTATCAAATTTGTGATTATGAATAATTCCATCAATAACTTTTTTTGGTGAATTATCACCACCCATTGCATCTACTGCAATTTTAACTGTTTTTGACATAACTAATTAGCAAATTATTTTTTAGGGTCTAAAACTTGTCGACCTTTATACATTCCTGTTTTTAAATCTAAATGGTGTGAAAGTCTGTATTCACCTGATTGTTTATCTTCTACTATATTTTTCGATGAAAACTTCATATTTTGAGCTCTTCTCATACCCGTTCTTGAAGGTGTCTGTTTACGTTTAGGAACTGCCATAATCAGTGATTATTTACACTTTTTAAAAAAGATTTCAAAGTTTTTTTTTCAAGATTTTTTCTAAAATCATCAAAATAATCAATTAAATAACTAATATTTTTGAAATTAGATAAAAAAGGTGAAATTTTATTCTCTTTTTCTAAATGATCTAACTCATTCCAGAAATGAATATTAGAGATAATTGCATGAAAATTATTTATATAATCTTTCATCTTTTTATTAACTGATTGATCACCATATCCAACCTCTCTAATATTTAATTCTAACTGTCTAAAATTGAAATCATATATTTCTTGAAGGATTTTTTGATTCTCTGGGTTCTTAAATTCTTTTAAAAAAAAGGCAAAATGTAATAAAAACAAAGTCAAACGATCAGAAAATACATCTTGCTGACTCAATATACCTTTATATAAGGATTTATTTGTAGTTAATTTAATGAAATTATTATAAAGGTTTAGATATTCATTTTTCATGAGAAAAATATTAATACTCACATTATTTTTTTTATCAAGTTGTTCAATGAACAAAGTTGTCCAACATCATGGGGTTCACAACTTAGAAGGCAAACAAACAAAACTTAAAATAAATTATACAAATAAAAATGATATAATCAAATTAATTGGGCCTCCATCAACAAAAAGCACATTTGATAACGATATTTTCATTTATATTGAAAGAAAAACTAGTAGCTCAAAATTAAGTAAATTAGGGAAGAAAAAACTTCTTACAAATAATGTTTTAGTGCTTGAAATTGATAATACTGGACTTTTATTGAGTAAAAAATTTTACAACAAAGATGATATGAATAATATAAAGTTTAATAATGATGAAACTACTTTAAACTATTCAAAAAAATCTTTTGTATATAATTTTTTATTTTCTTTAAGACAAAAAATTGATGATCCACTTGGTAAAAAAAGGATTAAAAATTAATTATCCTGCTATTACAGCTAAAAGTAATAAAGCAACAATATTAGTTATCTTAATCATAGGATTTACCGCAGGACCTGCTGTATCTTTATATGGATCGCCAACAGTATCTCCAGTTACAGCTGCTTTGTGAGCTTCTGAACCTTTTCCACCGTGATTACCATCTTCAATATATTTTTTTGCATTATCCCAAGCACCACCACCAGCTGTCATTGATACAGCTACAAATAGGCCAGTAATAATTACACCAAGCAACATTGCACCAACTGATGCTAAAGCCGCAACTTGTCCACCAATAGCTAAAATTGTAAAGTAAAGGACGATTGGTGAAAGTACAGGCAATAAAGAAGGTATAATCATTTCTTTAATTGCAGCCACAGTTAAAAGGTCGACTAATTTAGCATAATCAGGTTTTTGTTTTCTTTTCATGATTCCAGGGAACTTTTTAAATTGTCTTCTCACTTCAACAACTACTGCTCCACCTGCTCTACCAACTGCTTGCATACCCATCGAACCAAATAAATAAGGTAGCATTCCACCTATTAATAAACCAACAACAACATATGGATTTGATAAATCAAATGTAACAACTATTCCTTCTAATTTCGAACCAGCGACATCAGAAAAATGCTTAATATCCTCAACATATGCTGCAAATAAAACTAAAGCACCTAAACCTGCTGAACCAATTGCATAACCTTTTGTAACTGCTTTTGTTGTATTACCAACAGCGTCAAGGGCATCAGTTGTTTTTCTAACCTTTTTATCAAGATTAGACATTTCTGCTATACCACCAGCATTATCAGTAACAGGACCATAAGCATCTAAAGCAACAACCATTCCAGCTAATGCAAGCATTGTAGTAACTGCTATAGCAATACCAAAAAGACCTGCAATAGAATTTGTAACTAAGATACCTGCAACAATAATCAAAGCTGGTACTGCTGTTGCTTCCATTGAAATTGCTAAACCCTGAATAACATTAGTACCATGTCCAGTAGTAGACGATGCAGCAACAGATTTTACAGGTCTATAATTTGTACCAGTATAATATTCTGTAATCCAGATTAATAAACCAGTTATTATTAAACCAATTATTCCACAATAATATAAACTCATTCCATTAAATGTCTTATCATTGACTGAATATTCATTTGTAAATCCTATTACATAATCAGTTACAGGATATAAAATCGCTATTGAAGTTAGAGCTGAAACTACAAATCCTTTATATAAAGCATTCATAACATTTTTACTATTTCCTAATTTAACAAAAAAAGTTCCTAAAATAGAAGTTATGATACAAGCCCCTCCTATTGTAAGAGGATAAATCATCATACTCATATCACCTTGAAAGAAAATCGATGACAACACCATTGTTGCAACTATCGTTACTGCATAAGTTTCAAATAAGTCTGCAGCCATACCTGCACAATCTCCAACATTGTCACCAACATTATCAGCAATGACAGCTGGGTTTCTGGGATCATCTTCTGGAATACCGGCTTCAACTTTGCCAACTAAATCAGCACCAACATCAGCTCCTTTAGTAAAAATACCACCACCCAATCTTGCAAAAATAGAAATTAATGAAGCTCCAAAACCTAAGGCAACTAGGGCATTAACAATTTCTCTTTCGTTAATATTAAATTTTAATAACAAATAATAATAAACAGCAATAGCTAAAAGTGCTAATCCTGCAACCAACATTCCTGTTACAGCACCAGATTTAAATGCAACCGAAAGACCTTGGGCCAATCCTTTTCTAGATGCTTCAGCAGTTCTTACGTTAGCTTCAACTGAAACTAACATACCAACATAACCAGCAATACCAGATAATGTAGCACCTATTAAATAACCTAGGCCTACTAAAGGACTAAAAGCTATACTTACAATTACTAAAACAACAACACCTACAATTGCAATAGTTTTGTATTGTCTAGTTAGATAAGCTTTGGCTCCTATTTGAATAGCTGATGCTATATCTTGCATTTTTGCATTACCAGAACTTTGATTTAAAATATTCTTTCCAGTAAAAAATCCGTAAACAATGGATAAGAAACCAGCTGCAATAGTGTATAATAGTATAGTCTCGACTGTAGTGTTCATATAAACCTTAAGATTGTTGCTTGTTAAATTTTAAGCCCGGACAATACAAAAAAAGATAAAAAAGACAATAATTAACTTTTAAAATTGATGTGTATAACCTTTGTTTTTAATCAATATTTGCTTACCTTTTTGATCAATTATAATTGATTTTTTGTTAACTGAGGTAATTTTACCAATCTTTGTTATTTTAACACCAAGATTTTTAGACGTAAGATTAATGATTCTAGCTTTAGTAGGGCTAGCTGTGAAAAGTATCTGATAATCATCACCTTGAGATATTAGATTAGATTTATTCAATTTTTTAATCTTAATTAGGTTTAGTAGGTTTCTTGATATGGGCACATCATCAATATTAAGAACATAACATAGATTTTGTTTATTAATCATCTTTTCTAAATCTGCAATTAAACCATCAGATATATCTATTGATGTATTAGCAAATTTAAATAGTGTTTTGGTTAAATTGATTTGAATGTTTGGTTTATAATAAGTGTTAATTAAATAATCTTTAATTTTTTTTTTAACTTTAATTTTTTTTTTTAAAACCTGAAGACCTGAAAAACTATCACCTAGATTTCCTGTTACATAAATATCATCATTACATTTAGCTCTATTTCGATAAATTATTTTGTTTGAATAACCTATGGAGGTAATAGTAAAACTTAATTTATTAGAGAATATAGTGTCGCCACCAGATAATAAAATTCTATATTTTTTTTGCTCCTGTTCTAAAGATTTAGAAATTTTTGATAAATTTTTTTGAGAAAATGTTTTTTTATTACCTGATCCTGAAATAAAGTAAAATTTAGGAATAACTCCCTTGCATATTAAATCTGATATTGAAGATCTAATAATTTTTTTAATTACCAGTTCTGGATTTTTAAAATTTAAAAAATGATTACCCTCATTATATGTATCTATAGACACTACTAAGTTTTTTTTTTTATCAAAAAATACATCATCATTAAGGTTAAAAGAGGATTTGTTTAATTTAGATAATTTTAAAAAATATTTTTTTATTAATTCAAATTCATGCATCAGAAGTTCTTAATTTTTTTCCAATATTATCTAATAAAGCATTTAAATATTTAGTTTGTGGGTCTTCCAAAAAAAAATTTGATGAATTTAAATATTCTTTAATTATAATATTGATCGAGATATTTGGTTTGTATAAAAGTTCATACGTTGCTGCTTTTAAAATTGTTTGAAAAACCTTATCAAGATTTTCTATAACAAATTTATCTCCAAGTTTATTATTTAACTCATCAAGTATTAAATCATTTCTTTCTATAGTGCCCAAAACAATATCTTTTATGAACTTTTTGAATCTGTGTTTTGGAAATTCAACATTATCGTCTTGATTAAAAAATTTTCCATATAGTTTTTGAATTATAATTACTCTTGGATTGTTCTTTGGGTTAAAATGAGTTTTCATTTCTGTAATGATATAGAAATTACCGCTTTAGCTGCCTCAGCACCTTTTTTTTTCCTCATTTTTGCTTGCCTCATATTAAGACAAGTTATTATTCCATTACCAATAGGTTTTTTATTGATTATTGATAAGTCCATTATTGCATTAGTGGATGCTTGTGAAATAAAATCAAAATGAGGTGTTTCACCTTTAATGACACATCCAAGTGCTAAAAAACCATCAAATTTTTTTATATTTTTTGAAATTGTTACAGGAATTTCAAATACCCCGGGTACTCTAATAATTTTGATAAAATTAGATTTAGGAATTGACTTTAAAGCACTATCAAGAAGCCCCTTTGTAATATCTTTATAATAATCCGCTATAACTATTAAATATTTCTTTTTCATTATATAATTTCTTGTTTAGTTATCCTTATACCATAACCATCTAAACCAATAACTTTTTTCGGTGACTTTGTAATTAAAGTCATATTTTTAATCTTTAAATCCTTAATAATTTGAGCACCAATACCATAATTACGAATAAGTTTATCTTTTCCTTTTTTATAAAAACTTTTATCTTTATAATCTTTTAAAGTTTGTGTGACAGATTTAAGATTTGAATCTTTAATAAAAACAAGTACACAATTACTAAATTTTTTAAAATAATTAAGTGTTTTATTAAATGAATTTGGCAACTGTTGATTAATCAAATAATTTTGTACAACATTAGAAGAAATTACTCTAACTCTAGGAGTAATGCCTCTTTTAATAGTCCCTTTGATTAATGCAAAGTGTTCAGAACCATCAAGTAAATTTTCATATATTCTAATCTTATATTTTTGATTTTTTACATCAATACTACTTTGTTTTTTTAATCTTATTAATTTTTCCTTCTTTAATCTGTAAGCAATGAGATCTTCAATTTTACCAATTTTAAGATTATGTTTTTTTGCAAAATCAAAAAGTTCTTGACCTTTCGCCATTGTTCCATCTTCGTTCATAATTTCACATATTACAGCAGAATTATTTTTTTTTGCTAATTTAGATATATCTACGGAAGCCTCTGTATGACCTGCTCTTACTAGGACACCACCATCTTTTGCTATTATTGGAAAAACATGACCCGGTGAAACAATTTCATTTTTTTTTACATTCTTTTTAGAAGCAATCTTAATAGTTTTGGCTCTATCTTTTGCGGAAATACCAGTTGTAATGCCCTTTCTGGCTTCAATAGAAACAGCAAAAGCTGTCTTGTTTCTCGATTGATTGTTTGCTGACATTAAAGATAAATTTAATCTTTTTGCTTGCACACTATCTATAGCTAAACATATTAATCCTCGACCATATTTGGCCATAAAATTTATAATTTTCGCATTAGTATTAGATGTAGAAATAATTAAATCCCCTTCATTTTCTCTTTTTTCATCATCAACTAAAATGAACATGCCACCTTTTTTGGCAATTTTGATAATTTTTTCGATTGATGTAAAATTATTTTTTCTCATTAAAATAATTTCTAACGTATTTAGATAAGATATCTATCTCAATGTTTACCAAATTGGATTTCGTAAGAGTTGATAAATTAGTTTGTTTGTAAGTGTGAGGTATTACCCATATTTGAAAACCTTTTTTGGTAACTTTTGATATAGTTAAAGATATTCCATTTATACAAATAGAGGCTTTTTCGATTAAATGTTTTCTTTCTTTTTTTGGAATTTCAAACTCAAAAAGATAAGACTTATCAATTTTTTTTAAATTTAAGATCTTGCCGACTACATCGATATGACCTTGACAAATGTGTCCAGAGATTTTTTGACCATATTTTAATGGTAATTCCAAATTAACAATACTTTTATTTTTAATATTTTTAAAATTAGATCTTAATATAGTTTCCTTAGAAAGATAAAATTCATATAAATTATCTTTAATTGATATTAAAGTTAAACATACTCCATCACAAGAAACAGAAATGCCTATATCTTTATTAGTAAGTTTTAAATTTGTTTTTAAAAAAATATTTAACCCATCTTTTCTTTTGATTATTTTTTTGGTTATACCTTTATTAAATATGATTCCATTAAACATTATCAAAACTTATATTGTATTATTCTATCTTTACCTAAAATATTCGTAATATTAGTTCTATTATTAAAACTCTTATTTAAAAGGTCTATTGAATCAAAAAATTTATAATTTTTTTTCAGAGGATCTTTTTTATTACTTTTTAACAAATAAAAAATGTTAAAAAGTCTTTGTTTTAAAAAACTTTTTGTTAAATAACTTCCTCCTTCTACTAAAAGATTTCGACAGTTCAATTTGTAAAGTTTTTTTAATATTTCTTTTAAATCTAAATTTTTATCTAATCGTAATTTCACTTTTACTAATAAAGCTCCTTTTTTTTTTAAGAACCAAAGTTTTTTTTGCGATGATTTATTATAAAAAATTATAGTATTATATTTATTAATTGTTTTAACAATAAATGAATTTAAATTAATTTTTAATTCTTTATCTAGAATAATTCTTTTTGGAGAAAATTTATTTAAACCAATTATTCGACAATTTAATTTAGGATTATCATAATTTATAGTTTTTGAAGTTACTAAAATTGAATCATTTTTATATCTCAGATAATGAGTTAGTTTGTCAGTTTGCTTAGTTGTTATTTTTTTTGTTTGATCGCTATATGTAACGTTATTTTTTGTAATAGCTATTTTGCCAGTAACAAAAGGAAGTTTGTATCTTCTATTAAATCTATAAGGTTTATAAAAAAAACCAACTTTTTCTTTTAAAAGACCTTCTTTAACTTTTATACCATTTTTAATTAAAATTTTTTTTGATTTATTTCTAACTTTTTTATCAATATCAGGAACTGAAAAAAAAACTTTTTGAATTTTTTCTTTAATAATCTTATTGGTGCATGGAGCTGTTTTTCCATAATGGACACATGGTTCAAGTGTTACATACAAGGTTGAGTCTCTAAGTTTATCTACTGAATTTTTTATTGCATTATATTCAGCATGTGGAGTGCCGTTAATGCCTGTAGATCCGATTGAGATTATTTCATTTTTCTTATTAACAATAACTGCACCAACTGCTGGATTAACTCCTGTTAGACCTTTTTTCGCTTTAGCTAAATCTAAGGCTAAAGACATAAAAAACTTATCTTTGTTTGTAAACTTATCTTCTTTTGTAGACATCTATATTGTCCACAAATTGAATAAAATCTTTTTCCTCTTTAAAATTTCTATAAACAGACGCAAACCTTACATATGCAACTGGATCCAATTCTTTTAATCCATCCATCACCATAGTGCCGATTATACTTGAGGTAATTTCGCTTTGTCCTAATTCTTCTAAAGATCTTGAAATTTTACTAATAAATTTTTCAGTAGTTTCAGTATCAATAGGTCTTTTTTTAAGAGCAATAAATATTGATTTAGCAAGTTTGTCTCTATCGAATGAGGATTTTCTTCCATTTTTTTTTACTACCATTAATTCTCTATATTGAACCCTCTCAAATGTTGTAAATCTGGCTCCACAAACGCATAAACGTCTTCTTCGTATTGCAGTACCATCTTCTGTAGGACGTGAGTCAACAACAGAAGTTTCACCTTTTTTACAAATAGTACAAATCATTTATTTAAGTTTTTATAAATAGGAAAATTAGAACATAAATTTACAACTTCATTTCTTACTTCTTTTTCAACCTTACTATTATCTTCTGGGTTATCTGATAGACCCTTTATTACCCTGGTTATTAATGCTCCTACTTTTTCAAATTCTTTCAAACCAAAACCTCTTGTAGTGGCTGCTTGTGAACCTAGTCTTATTCCTGATGTAATCATCGGTTTTTCTGTATCGAATGGTATCCCGTTTTTATTACATGTAATGTTTGCCCTACATAAACTTTCAGAAGCTAGATTTCCTTTTACATTAAATGGTCTTAAATCAACTAGCATTAAATGAGTATCTGTTCCTCCAGAGTAAATTTTAAATCCGTTGTTTTTTAATGTCTCCGCTAGCATTTTAGCATTAGCTAAAACATTTTTTATATAAGTTTGAAATTCTGGTTTTAGTGCTTCAAAAAAGCCTGCTGCTTTCGCAGCAATAATGTGCATTAGTGGACCTCCTTGATATCCAGGGAAGACAGCCGTGTCAAATTTTTTTCCTAAATCTTCATCGTTAGATAAGATTATTCCACCTCTAGCACTTCTGAAAACTTTATGAGTAGTAGATGTTACTACATGAGCATAGTCACAAGGGTTGGGATATCCCTTACCTGCAACTAACCCAGAAAAATGAGCCATATCAACCATCAAATAAGCTCCAACTTTATCGGCTATATCTCTAAATCTTTTAAAATCTATAACTCTTGAATAGGCACTTCCACCTGCAATAATTAATTTAGGTTTATGCTCTAAAGCAAGTTTTTCAACATTGTCATAATCAATTAATTCAGACTTCTTATCAACATCATAGCTTATTGCATTAAACCACTTTCCTGACATAGATATTTTTAAACCATGAGTTATGTGTCCACCAGAATTCAAACTCATTCCCATGAATGTATCATTAGGTTTTAGTAAAGCCAAAAATACAGCACCATTTGCTTGAGCTCCTGAATGAGGTTGCACATTTGCATAATTACAATTAAATAGTTTTTTAATTCTTTCTAAAGCTAACTGTTCAGCTACATCAACATGTTCACAGCCATTGTAATATCTTTTTCCTGGATAACCTTCAGCATATTTATTTGTAAGTACAGAACCTTGAGCTTCTAGTACTGCTTGAGAAACAATATTTTCTGAAGCAATAAGTTCAATATGATTTTGTTGTCTTATCAATTCATCATTAATTGCTTTAAACAGATCTGGGTCAGAATTTGAAAGACTTTTTTCAAAGAAATCTTTATATTCAGAATTTAAGTATTTCGTTTCACTTGACATAAGTTTTATATTTTTTTTACTCTTTTTTTGTGTCTACCACCTTCAAACTTTGTATTAATAAAAACTTCAATACATTTAAAAGCTATATTTTTTTTTGTCAATCTAGAACCCAATGTAATAATATTTGCATTGTTATGCAATCTAGATAATTTTGCATTTTTAACAGAATAACACACTGCAGCTCTAATTTTTTTATGTTTGTTTGCCGCCATTGACATGCCCATACCAGACCCACAAACTAAAATTCCTATATTTTTACTATTACTAGATACTTTTTTTGAGAGTTTATGAGCATAATCAGGATAATTCACAGAGGTTTTAGAATTATCAGTACCCAAATCATGGAACAAAAATTTATTATAGAATCTTTTTTTAATATGTTCTTTTAAGTTATAGCCAGCGTGGTCTGATGAAATAAATATTTTTTTCAAGTTAATTAAATTTATAATCTAATACACATGCTACCAAATGGATTCTATCTTCTTCACCACCATTGAAAGCATTATGATATTTTGTATTATTTGTAATCCATACTGATCCATCTGCAGGCATATGTTTTGCAACATGATCAACAACCATAATAGCTCCAGGATTAGTAATTATGGGTATGTGTAATCTTGGTTCAGGGTCTCTGTGCCAACTTAATGTTGATCTTGGTTTTTTAAGTAAAATTCTTACTCTTCCTAATTTATATTTAGATGATAGAGTGTCGTATACTTCTTTAAAATATGTATTTTTGTATTCATCAATAAATTCTGAGTAAGAATTCTCATTTATTTTTTCATCTCTAACAACTTCTTTGCCAGATTGATCAGGCTTAGTCCAAAAAACACCTCTAGATTTATTTCCCTTAATAGAATCTGGATCTCCAGGTATTTGGGTTAAAGATATTGCTCCAAAATTCGAAACACCCTCTACTCCACTAAAATTTTTTATTTTAAGTATCTCTTTATAGGCTTTTTGAAGTTCATTAATGTCAAATTTGACGTCTTGTTTTTGAAAATCGTTAAAATTTAAATCCATAAGATTGTTTAATATCTTTTTTAAGTTATATTTGTATATAACATTTGTCGCATATTATAAATATTTTTAAAGATGATTACAGGTAAATTTCCAAGCTTAAGACTTAGACGAAGTCGAAAAAATGATTGGTCCAGAAGACTTATTGAGGAAAATAGTTTATCTCCTAACGATTTTATTTTACCAATTTTTTTAATTGATGGAAAAAATAAAAAACAATCAATCAAATCAATGCCTGGAGTATATCGGTACACTATAGATAAACTGGGATTAATTATTGATAAAGCTGTAAAAAATAAATTACCTATGGTCGCATTATTTCCTTATACGAATAATAAAAAAAAAAATTCACTTGGAACCGAGTCTTTAAATGAAGATAATTTAGTTTGTAGAGGATTAAGATATATTAAAAAAAAATATAAAAATCAAATTGGTGTGATGTGTGATGTTGCGTTAGACCCATACACATCTCATGGTCATGATGGTCTTATAAGATCTAATTATGTTTTAAATGATGAAACTATTGAAGTTCTGGTAAATCAATCTTTACTTCAGGCTCAAATGGGTTGTGATGTTTTAGCACCTTCAGATATGATGGATGGAAGAATTGGTAGAATAAGAAATGCACTTGATAAAAATGGATATGATTTAACTCAAATTCTTTCATATGCAGTAAAATATGCTTCAAGTTTTTATGGACCATTTAGGGATGCAGTAGGTTCAAAAGGACTTCTTAAAGGAAATAAAAAAAATTATCAGATGGATTTTAGAAATACTGATGAAGCTATTAGAGAGGTTGCTCTAGATATTAAAGAAGGAGCTGATATGGTTATGGTAAAGCCAGGATTGCCATACCTAGATATAATAAAAACAATTAAAAAAAATTTTAAGATACCAGTATTAGCATACCAAGTTTCAGGAGAATACAGTTTGTTTTCTCATGGAATAAACAAAGGTTTAATTGATAAAAACGTAATACTTGAAAGTTTAATTTCATTTAAAAGATCAGGAGCTAATGCTATCGTAAGTTATTATGCAGATAGATTAAATGAAATTCTAGATTAATTATTTTAAGGTATTAATAAATTGTAATCTACTTAGTGGTTGACTTAAATTATTAGGTTTTAAAATTGTTTTTTCCAGATAATCACCAACTAATTTAAGACCATTAAGTAGGTTTTTTATATCGTCAATACTTTCATTTTTATCAACTAAAAAGTTGGGTACAATTTTTTTTTCAATTGTAGATTTAGAAACATATTGTAATCTATTTTCAATAATTTTTTTATCAACTAGACTTTTAAAATCTAAATCAAAACCTAGACATTTAAAAAGTTCCAATTCCCAATAAATATAATTTTTAATCCAATACTGTAATCTTAATATTTCATAAAAATTTTTTATTAATTCATAAACAGAGCTATTAGATTGAGACTCGGCAGTTAACAATCTTATCAGACTCATTGCTGATGAAATACATGACAATTTTTTTTTGTCATCAAAATATAAAGGTGACAACGCTTGATGTATTTCTAATTTGAAATATCCTATTCTATTCACATTTTTTGAATTATAATTAACGTGCAATTGATTACCAATTTGAAGATAATTTTTAATTTTTTTAGAAGTTCCACCAAAAACTATTCCTGAAACTTTGCCATGTTTTTGAGTGTATATTTCAGAAATTAAAGAATTTTCGTTATATCTATTTTTATAAATTAAAAAACCAGTATCGTCCCAAATCATATTTATTAAATATTATTTAAACAAATTATTGCAGCATTTTGTTCTGCATCTTTTTTTGAACTGCCTTCAGCAATATATAATTTTGAATTTTGGAGTTTAACTCCAACTTTAAACATAGGTTTGTGTCTTGGCCCACTACTTGAGATAAATTTATAAGTAGGTAATTTTTTAAATTTTTTCAAAGAGAATTCTTGTAATTTAGTTTTTGCATCAATTTCGGTAATTATACTTTCTTTAATTTTTTTTTTCCAAAGTTCTAAAATAATTTTTTCAACAACAGAGAATCCTTTGTCTAGATAAATTGCACCTATTAAAGCCTCACAACTATCTGCTATAACTTTGTCTTCAATCTTTAAATTTTTTCTTTGAAGATTAAATGTTAGTATAAATTTTTCTAATTGAATATTTTTTGCAATAGCGAGGCAGGTTTTTTTATTAACTAGTGATGCAAATTTTTTGTCTATAATTCCTTCCTTTTCGTTAGGATAAATTTCTAAAAGTTTTTTAGCTATAACTAAACCTAAAACACGATCACCTAAAAATTCTATTTTTTCATTATTAATTAATTTATTGTAACTTTTATGTGTTAGACTTTTAATTAATAAATCTTTATTTTTAAATTTTAAACTTAACTTTTTTTCAAGAATTGAATAATTAATTTTCATTAAATAATTTTTTTAAAAAATCTATTAAATCTAATTGATTTATGCCATTTCCAAAAAGCAAAAAAACTTCCTATTGATTTATCTGATGAAAAAAAAATAAATTGAGCTTTACCAACTAAATTATTTTTATGAACATATCCAACACTTGATAAAAAACGGCTATCTTTAGAACAGTCTCTATTATCTCCTAGAAAAAAATAATAATTTTCAGGCACAACAAATGGATCTGAATTTTGATATGAGTAGTTTTTTAAATAGACAGTTTTATATATTTTTCCATTAGATAGTTTTTCCTCAAATGTAAAAACATCGATTGTTGAATTTCCACAATATATTTTATCATTTTTTGCTATTCTAGATTTAAAAATCTCACTACTATTCAGAAATAAATTACTATCTATGAATTGTATTTTATCTCCAGGTAGTCCAATTAATCTTTTAATATAATCAGTTCGATTATCTGCTGGAGTTTTAAAAACAACCACATCACCTCTTTTAGGAGTAGAAAAAAGTACTCTGTTTTTTAAAATAGAAGGACTAAAGGGAAAAGAATGTTTGCTATATCCATAAGTATATTTAGTAACAAAAAGTCTATCGCCTACTAACAAAGTTGGTTCCATAGAAGATGAAGGAATATAGAAAGGTTGAATAATTAAAGACCTTATAATTATAGCAATAATAAAAGCATAAAAAAGTATTTTTACATTTTCAAATATAAATTTCTTATCTATCATTTTTTTTGAATTATTGTAAATGCTATTGAGTATTCTTTTTCATCCGAAATTGAAAGAAACAATTCAAAATTACTCAAATTCATTTTTTTTTTTAAAAAATTTTTAATTTTTTTATTTATTAAGTAGTATGGTTTGCCTAATCTATTATTATAAATCTCTATATCTTTAAAATTAATTCCATCACGAAAACCAGATCCAATTGCTTTAACTAATGACTCTTTTGCAGCAAATCTTTTGGCAAAATAATTAGTTTTATTTAAAATTTTTTTTGAATTTATAACTTCGTTAAAACTAAAAGTACGATTTATAAAACTTTTTTTCTTAATTAAATTATTAATTCTTTTATTGTATATAATATCCACACCAATACCAAGAATTTTCATTAATTAATAATTTTATTGAAATTTTTAATAACTTTGTCTAAACCATAAAAAATAGACTCACCTATTATAAAGTGACCAATATTAAATTCTTCTATTTCTGGAATTTTACACAACAATTTTGTAGAATGATAGTCAAGACCATGACCTGCATGAACTTCTAACCCAATTGATTTTGCTAGGTTAGAACATCTTTTTATTTTTAAAAATTCTTTTGAGTATTTTTTTTTTGATTTAACTAAATTAGAAAATGTACCCGTATGTATTTCAACACAGTCAGAACCTAGTTTTTTTGACAATGAAATGTCATTTAAATTAGGATTAATAAACAAGCTCGTTCTAATCTTTAGTTTTTTAAATCTATTAATAATTGATTTTATATTTTCTTTATTTTTTTTTAAATTAAGACCACCTTCAGTTGTAATTTCTTTTCTATTTTCTGGAACAATACAAACAAAGTTTGGTTTGATTTTAATAGCATTTCTTACAATTTCTTTTTTTGTAGAGATTTCTAAATTAACTTTTAGATCTTTAATTTTACAAATTTTTTTTGCATCAATATCTTTTATGTGCCTGCGGTCTTCTCTAAGATGTATTGTTACAGAATTAATACCTTTTTTTTTAATGAATTTTGCAGCAAGAACAGGGTTAGGATGTAGCTCTCCTCTTGCATTTCTTAAAGTTGCAACATGATCTATATTTACACCTAGCCTTTTCACCTATTAAATCTGCTTCCCGGAGTTGATATTGGTTTAGATTTTAAACTTAATGGTATCTGATTTTTTTTATAAGTTGGTACTTCAATTTTTAAATGAGAAATAATATTTTTTTTAATCATTAAGGTTTTTTTATTTGATCTATCAATTATTGATGCAAAACCAATTAATTTAGCTTTAGCTTTTTCAATCAATTTTACACATTCCATGCTAGATTTGCCTGTTGTTATAACATCTTCAATAATTAATACTTTTGAATTTTTTTTAATAAAAAAACCTCTTCTAAGAAAAAATTTACCATTTACCCTCTCACAAAAAATTGTTTCTTTTTTTAAGAGTTTTCCAATTTCATAACCTATAATTATACCACCCATAGCTGGAGCTAAAATTAAATCTATTTTTTTAAAATTTTTTTTAATTTTTTGTGCTAATGATCTACAAATTTTGTCAGCTTGATTAGGAAAACTTAAGAGTTTTGCACATTGAATGTATATAGGCGAATGTAAACCAGATGATAATACGAAATGACCTTCTAATAATGCGTTAGTTTTTTTTAAAATATTTAAGGATTTTTTGTGTGAAAGCATTTCTAGTATTTTCGTGTCTAATTATCTTAAATTTTATACCTTTTTGTTTCAGCTCCGCAATAAAATTTGTAAAATTTTTAAGATTAGTAATTATAAGCTCAAATTTAAAGTTGATATAATTTGGGTTTTTCCCAGCCATTACTAAATTTGAAATATTTAGCTTATGATCACCAATTAATGAACTAATACTACCCAATTGTCCAGGCTTGTCAGGTAGAGATAGCCATAAAGTAGTATTATATTTTTTAACTTTTTGTTCTTTTTCCTCGCCTCTATCATGCCAATATCTTCTTATGGCAGATCTTGCTTTACCTGTTTTTGTTATTGGCAGCCAATGTAATGAAGGAGACTGATTCTTTGACGTTAAAATATTTACACTGTCACCATTTCTTAAAATTGTTTGAAGTTCACTTTTTTTACCATTAATTTCACAACCAATTGCTGTGTCACCAATTTTTGTATGTACTGCATACGCAAAATCAACTGGTGTTGCATCTTTTGGCAATTTTATTACTGAGCCTTTAGGTGTAAAGCAAAATACATTTTCCTGAAACATTTGTAGTTTAGTATATTCATATGAATCTTCAGGATTTTCATTTTTTTCAATTATTTCAACTAAATCTTTTAACCAATCATATTCCTTCCAACTTAAAGAACTAAATTTTTCTGAAGATTTGTATTGCCAGTGGGAAGCTATACCTCTTTCTGCAAACTCATGCATTTGAGATGTTCTAATTTGAATTTCTATAGGTTTTTTATAAGAACCAATTACTGCAGTATGAAGTGATTTATAACCATTAATTTTAGGTGAAGAAATATAATCTTTAAACTTACCAGGTATGCAATTCCATCTTTTATGTAAAGTACCAAGTGTTTGATAACACTCATCTACTGAACTTAAAATTATTCTAAATCCTATAATATCTGTAATTTGCTCAAGAGAAACTCTTTTTTTTTGTAATTTTCTCCAAATTGAAAAAGGAGTTTTTTCTCTTCCAAAAATTTCAGCATTAATATTATTTTTAGCTAATAAATCTTTTATTTCTAAAGACAAACTTGTAAAAATATCTTCTTTATCCTTTTTAATTTTATCTAATCTATCTTTTATTAACATACGAGCATCTTCATTTAATATTTCAAAAGATAAATCTTCTAACTCGTCTCTAATACGATGCATTCCCATTCTATCTGCAAGAGGAGCATAAATTTCCATAGTTTCTTTAGCTTTTCTAATTTGTTTTTCTTTTTCCACTACTTTAATTGTACGCATGTTGTGTAATCTATCTGCAATTTTTACAAGTAAAACTCTTATATCTTTAGATGTTGCTAATATTAATTTTCTAAAATTTTCAGCTTTAGAATTAGAAATCGCCTGATTTTCAAATTCAGAAATTTTTGTAACTCCATCAACTAGATCAGCAACTTCTTTTCCAAATTCACTTTCTATTGTTTTATAAGTAGCATGAGTATCTTCTATTGTGTCATGAAGTAAACCAGTTGCAATAGTTGCACTGTCGAGCTTTAATTCAGTCAGAATGTTTGCAACTGCAATAGGGTGTATAATATAAGGTGACCCTTCATCTCTCTTTTGTTTTTCATGTGCTTTTAATGCAAAATTGTAAGCTTTAGATAAAGTTTTGGGATTTAAAAACTTGTTATAATTTTTAACTTTATTTATTAAGTCTTCAGAATTTAGCATTATTCATTATACCATTAAATCAAATTTTTTTAATAGACCTAATCTCTTTATTTGATAATGAGCATATAAGTGTTTTAATGCTTTTTTTTGATATTGGATGTTTCCAGTTTTTATTAATCTCAAATAATGGGAAAAGAACGAAATTTCTAGTGTGCATACGTGGATGAGGTAAAATAACATTCTTTGACATTTTTTTACTGCTATAATCGAGTATATCGATATCACATTTGCGTGGAGCATTTTTTGCAGTTTTTTTTCTACCTAGAATTTTTTCAATTTCTTTACAAACTTTAAGTAATTTTAAGGGTGATAAAAATGTCTTCACTTCTAAAACAATATTTAAAAATTTAGGATCTTTTTCATTTGGCCAGGAAAAAGTTTCATAAATATTAGATTCTCTCAATATAAAAATATTGTTTTCTGATAGTTTAAATTTAGCTTTATCAATATTATTCTTTCTGTTTCCTAAATTTGATCCAATTCCTAAATAAATCAATTTAGCTTGATTTTCTGATGTATCTAGCTTTATCACGATTCCAGTCTCTATTTTTTTTAGAAGCCCTTTTATCAAATTGCTTTTTTCCTTTTGCAACAGCAAGTTCAATTTTTGCTTTACCTTTTTTAAAATACATTTTTGTTGGAACTATAGTAAAACCATCACGTTGCATTTTTCCTATTAGTTTATTTACTTCTCTTTTATTCAGCAAAAGTTTTCTTTCATCTAATGGTTTATGATTTGAATAACTTGCTTGTTTATAAGAGGCTATATGGGAATTGATTAAGATTATTTCCCCATTTTTTTCTACTGCATAAGAATCAGAAATATTAACTTTTCCATCTCTTATTGATTTAATTTCAGACCCTTTCAGCACGATGCCAGCTTCTAATAAATCCTCAAAAAAATAATTAAAACTAGCTTTTCTATTCAAACAAATTATCTTTAAACCAGGATTGGTTTTTTTATTCATTAAATCAATTTTGCAGACCGAAGAGCTTGTTTAACTATTTCTTTCGTTGATTCAGTAACCTTAACTAGAGGAAGTCTTACATCATCTTCACAAAGTTTTAATAATTTCGCTGCATATTTTACTGGACTTGGATTGCTTTCAACAAACAAAGCGTGATGAATAGGTTGTAAAATCTTATTAAGCTTTTCTGACTCAATAAGAGATTCTTGATCATTCATTACTGAAAATTTTTGAAATTCTGAACAAATTTTTGGTGCTATATTAGCTGTAACACTTATAGCCCCTACTCCACCTCTTTTATTAAATTCCAAAGCATTATCATCGTTGCCAGTTAATTGCATAAAATCTTTACCCATTTTTTTTAAAGTTTGATCTACTCTATTTAGATCACCTGTAGCATCTTTAACTCCAACGATATTTTTTAATTCATATAATCTAGCCATTGTATCGACAGACATATCTATTACCGATCTTCCAGGTATATTGTAAATAATTATAGGGATGCCACATTTATCATTTATAGCTTTATAATGTTGATATAGACCTTCTTGAGTTGGCTTATTATAATAAGGAGTTACTATTAAAACTCCGTTGGCTCCTATCTTTTCAGCATGAGTTGTTAATGATATAGCTTCTTCTGTTGAATTTGATCCTGTCCCAGCAAAGACAGGTAATTTACCATCACTTTCTTTAACACAAAGATCAATCACTTTTTCATGCTCATCATGACTTAAAGTTGGAGATTCTCCTGTAGTTCCGGCAGGAACAAGGCCATTTGTGCCATTTTCCATATGAAAATGAATCAACTTGATATAAGTTTCCT
>CABYGR010000009.1 GCA_902518595.1 uncultured Pelagibacteraceae bacterium
CACTTAATTTTTTATCACTTTTATTTAATTTTCTTTTTTTATACGCAAGTTCTCCTTTAGGACCGTGAGCTATACCACCACCAACAAATATAGGTGCTTTTCTACTAGCATGTCTTGCACCACCAGTTCCTTTTTGAGCATAAATTTTTGATGTTGGGCCTTTAACTTCATTCTGTTGTTTTGTCTTGGCATGTCTTCCCTTGTAATTAGCATTTGTTTTGTACAAAACATTATTTACTAATTTTGGGTTAACTTTTGCTGAAAAAATTTTATCTAAAACCTCAATAGAGTCTTTTTTTCCATCTAAATTTAATTTATCTAACTTCATTATTTTTTCTTTTTATCCGGTGTTTTTTTAGATTCTTCAGCTACTTTGATTTTTTCTCCAATAGTAAGTTTATTAATATTTTTAACTGATTTTTTTACCATAACTTCAGTATTTTTTGCTCCAGGTATTGAACCTTTTAAATAAAGTAGTTCATTTTCTAAATCTGCTTTTACAATTTCAATATTTTGCATTGTTCTTAATTTGTCACCCATATGACCAGCCATTTTTTTTCCCTTAAATACTTTACCAGGATCTTGTCTTTGACCAGTAGATCCATGAGATCTATGTGAAACTGAAACACCATGAGTTGCTCTTAATCCTCCAAAATTGTGTCTTTTCATCGCTCCTGCAAAACCTTTTCCAATAGTTTTTGACCTGGTATCAACAAATTTAATGTCTTTAAATATTTCTAACCCAAACTCGTTACCTTCTTTATAATTTTCAGTATTATCTACTCTAAATTCTTTTAATTTTCTTTTTGCTTCAGTGTTTTTTTTAGCAAAATAACCTTTAATAGCTTTAGTGAGTTTAGAGTTTTTTATTTTTCCATAACCTAATTGAATAGCTTTATAGCCTCTTTTATCTTGTTCTATTACTTGTATAACTCTAGCTTTTTCCATTTTTAAAACTGTAACGGGCACTGATAGACCAGTTTTATAAAACTCTCTAGTCATACCAATTTTTTTACCTAATAAAGATATATCGCTCATAATTATATTTTTATCTCCACATCAACACCAGAAGCTAAATCTAACTTCATTAAAGCTTCAACTGTTTGAGGTGTTGGTTCAACAATATCTATCAATCTTTTGTGAGTTCTTGCTTCAAATTGTTCTCTACTTTTTTTATCAATATGAGGAGAGCGTAAAACTGTATATCTTTCAATTTTCGTAGGTAATGGAATTGGTCCTTTGATAGTTGCCCCAGTTCTTTTAACTGTATTAACTATTTCTTCTGTTGAAGCATCTAGAACTTTGTTGTCATATGCTCTCAGTTTTATTCTTATATTTTGCTTTTCCATATATTAACCTGCTATTTTTTTAGTTACTTCATCTTGAACATTTTGTGGAACTTTAGAATAATGATCAAAAAACATTGAATATTGAGCTCTTCCTTGAGACATAGATCTTAGATTATTGATGTACCCAAACATGTTAGCTAAAGGAACCATTGCTGTTATAACTGTTGCATTTCCTCTTTGTTCTTGCGTGCTTATTTGACCTCTTCTACTATTTAAATCTCCTATAACATCACCCATGTAATCTTCAGGAGTTACTACCTCTACCCTCATTACAGGTTCCAGTAGTTTTAAAGTACCTTTAGTGCATGCTTCTTTGAAGCAAGCTCTACTAGCAAGTTCAAAAGCAAGAACACTTGAGTCTACATCATGATGTAATCCATCTAGAATTGTAACTTTATAGTCTATCATTGGAAATCCGGCTAAAATTCCTCCATCTGAAACTGTTTCTATTCCTTTTTCAACTCCTGGAATAAATTCTTTAGGTATGGCACCACCTTTAATTTTACTTTCTACAGATCTACCAGCACCTGGTTCTTGTGGTTCTACTAGTAGTTTAACTTTAGCAAATTGGCCAGCTCCACCACTTTGCTTTTTGTGAACATATTCTACCTCAGAGGCATTTTCTAATGTTTCTCTGTAGGCAACTTGAGGAGCTCCTACATTTGCCTCTACTTTGAATTCTCTTTTCATTCGGTCAACAATAATATCTAGGTGTAGTTCACCCATACCTTTAATAATTGTTTGACCTGACTCTTCATCTGAGGTTACTCTAAATGAAGGATCTTCTTTAGCTAGTCTACCTAAAGCTTCACCCATTTTTTCTTGGTCAGCTTTTGTTTTTGGTTCAACAGCAATTTCAATTACAGGGTCTGGAAATTCCATAGGTTCTAATAAAACAGGTTTTTCTTCATCACACAATGTGTGTCCAGTAATAGTATATTTTAATCCTGCTAAGGCTACGATATCACCAGCATTAGCCTCTTTGATATCCTCTCTAGAATTTGCATGCATTAAGAGCATCCTTCCAACTCTTTCCTCTTTTTCTTTGGATGAATTGTAAATACCTGTACCAGTTTTGATTGTTCCAGAATAAACTCTAATAAAAGTAAGTGATCCAACAAATGGGTCGTTTGCAACTTTAAAAGCTAGAGCTGAAAAACCTGCCCCATCATCAAATTTCATTTCAATTTCTTCCTCTGATCCAGGTTTTGTTCCTTTTATAGAGCCAATATCTATAGGACTAGGCAGATAATTTATAACAGCGTCAAGTAAAGGCTGAACTCCTTTATTTTTAAATGCTGAACCAGTTAAAATCGGCACAAAACTAAAATTCAACGTACCTTTTCTAATACATCTTATTAAATCTTCTTCTTTAATCTCCTCACCATTTAGATAAGCTTCCATTAACTTTTCATCTTGCTCAACTGCCAATTCGACTAACTCAGTTCTATATTTTGCTGATATCTCTTTTAAATCATCAGGGATATCTTTATATTCCCACTCAGCACCTAAAGCTTCATTTTTCCAAACTTGAGCTTTCATTTTAACTAAATCTACAACACCTGTTAGTGAAGCCTCAATACCAATTGGAACTTGGACTACTAATGGTTTTGCACCCAATCTATCTTTAATCATATCTACACATCTAAAGAAATCAGCACCTGTTCTGTCTAATTTATTTACAAAACAAATTCTGGGAACTTTATATTTGTCTGCTTGTCTCCATACAGTTTCTGATTGAGGTTCAACACCTGCAACACCATCAAATACAGCAACTGCTCCATCTAAAACCTTTAATGATCTTTCAACTTCAATTGTAAAATCTACATGACCTGGAGTATCAATAATGTTAATTCTATGATCTTGCCAAAAACAAGTGGTGGCAGCTGAAGTAATAGTAATACCTCTTTCTTGTTCTTGTTCCATCCAATCCATTGTTGCAGCACCATCATGCACCTCACCAATTTTATGGCTTTTTCCTGTATAATATAAAACTCTTTCTGTTGTAGTAGTTTTTCCTGCATCGATATGAGCCATAATCCCAATATTTCTATATTTATCTAATGTATGAGTTCTAGGCATAATTTTTTACCATCTAAAATGTGCAAAAGCCTTATTTGACTCTGCCATTTTGTGTACATCCTCTTTTTTTTTAACTGCAGCACCTTTTCTTTCATAGGCATCATAAAGTTCATTAAAAATTTTATCTGACATATGTTTGTCTTTTCTTTTTCTCGCAGATTCAACTAACCATCTGATTGCTAAAGCTTGAGCTCTTTTACTTTTAACTTCAACCGGAACTTGATAAGTTGCACCTCCAACTCTTCTAGATCTTACTTCAACCGTTGGTTTGATATTTTTTATTGCTTCATTAAAAATGTTAATTGGTTCATCCTTTGATTTAGTTTTAATTTTTTCTATAGCATCGTAAACAATTTTAGCAGCAACACCTCTTTTACCATCATACATTATGTTGTTTATTAATTTAGGGATAATTGTTGAATTAAATTTTGGATCAGGAATAATATTTTTTTTAGGTTGAGTTTTTTTTCTAGACATAGTTACTTACCTTTTTTTGTTCCGTATAAAGATCTTCTTTTTTTCCTATTAGCTACACCCTGTGTATCTAAATTACCTCTTAAAATATGATATCGCACACCAGGTAAATCTTTTACTCTTCCACCTCTTATTAATACAACTGAATGTTCTTGTAAGTTATGACCTTCACCTGGAATATAAGCTGTAACTTCAAAACCATTTGATAATCTTACTCTAGCAACTTTCCTTAATGCCGAATTAGGTTTTTTTGGTGTTGTTGTGTATACTTTTACACAAACACCTCTTTTCAAAGGTTGCTTTTGTAAAGCAGGTACTTTGTTCCTTTTACTTTGTTTATCTCTTTTTTTTCTTATCAACTGGTTAATAGTTGGCATAATTAAATTTTTAAATATTAAATTGTTTTTGAAAGAAATAACTGACGGGTTATTATTGGCAGCGTTTAGTGTCTAAGATTAACACTACATTCAACCAAAAACATCGCCAAACTACTAATTAATCTAACTTTGTCAAACTAAAACTATGTATTAATAGTTGTTTTTTTATTGATTTACGGGTGATTCTGAGGCTTCAATTTTTTCTTGCTCAGACAAGAAGTTTTTGTCGTCATCTAATGCTTTTTTGTTCCATCTATTTTTAATATTACCAGTTCCTGCTGGTACTAATCTTCCAACTATGACATTTTCTTTTAAACCATTTAATGGGTCAATTTTTCCTTTAATAGCAGCATCAGTCAAAACCCTTGTAGTTTCTTGGAAAGAAGCAGCAGATATAAATGACTCAGTCTGTAATGAGGCTTTAGTAATTCCCATTAATACTCTTTCTCCCACTGCAGGATTTTTACCCTCGGCTTTCAATTTTTCATTATTGATATCAAATTTAATTCTATCTATAATTTCACCAGGTAAATAAGAAGAATCACCAGAATTTTTAACTTCAACTTTCTTCAACATTTGTCTCAAAATCGTTTCTATATGTTTGTCATTAATGATTACACCTTGTAATCTATAAACTTCTTGAACTTGATTAACAAAATATTCAGTTAACTCTTTGATACCCATAATTCTTAGAATATCATGAGGTAATGGTTGTCCATCTAGTAGGTATTCACCTTTTTTAATTCTTTCACCTTGGTTAAAGTTAATGTGTTTTCCTTTAGGGATTAAATAATTAGACGGTTCTGATCCATCTTCAGGTGTAATTGAAACTCTTTGTTTGCCTCTAACTTCTTTACCAAAAATAACCTGACCATCATTTTCAGCTATTATTGCACTGTCTTTTGCTTTTCTTGCTTCAAATAATTCCGCAACTCTTGGTAGACCTCCTGTGATATCTTTAGTTTTTGTAGTTTCTTTAGGAAGTCTGGCTATTACATCTCCCGCTGAAACTTTTTGTCCATCTTTCACAGATAAAATTGAGTCTGGCACTAGATAGTATCTTGCCTCATTATCATCTGCCTTTTTAATTACATTTCCTTTTTCATCTCTTAATGTAATTCTAGGTTTTAAATCTGTATTTTTTGATTGTGATCTCCAATCAATTACAGATTTAGAGGAAATGCCTGTGGCATCATCGGTAGTTTCTTGAATAGAAATACCATCAATCAAATCAACATAACTTGCAACACCACTTTTTTCTGCAATTACTGGCGTAGTATAAGGATCCCATTCACAAATCTTAGTATTAGCTTTTACTTTATCATCATTTTTAAAAAATAATTTTGATCCGTATGCAACTTTATAAACTGCAACTTGAACCCCATTATCATCTTCTATTGATAATTGTGTATTTCTTCCCATTACAATTAAATTTTTCTTAGAGTCTTCTAAAATATTTGAATTAATAATCTTTAAAGTTCCCTCATTTTTAGTGACTATTTGAGAGTCCTGTTTGACAGAAGCTGTACCACCAACGTGGAATGTTCTCATTGTAAGCTGCGTACCCGGTTCACCAATTGATTGAGCTGAAATCATTCCAATTGCTTCACCAACATGTACCATCTTACCTCTTGATAAGTCTCTTCCATAACAAGTAGCACATACACCCTCTTTAGAACTACATGTCATCACTGAGTAAACTTTTATAGATTTTATTCCTGCTGCATCAATTTTATCACATGCTGACTCATCAATCATTGAAGATTTTTTTATAATAATATCACCTGTAATTGGATTTTTTACATCTGCAGCTGTAACTCTGCCGAGTGATCTTTCTGATAAACTAACCACAACATTTCCACCCTCTAAAATTTCTGATAATTCAATGAACCCAGGTTTTTCACAATTAATTTTAGTTATTGTTAAATCTTGAGCAACATCACAAAGTCTTCTGGTTAGGTATCCTGAGCTTGCTGTTTTCAAAGCAGTGTCAGCTAGACCTTTTCTAGCTCCATGAGTTGAATTAAAATATTCAAGAGCTGTTAATCCTTCCTTAAAGTTCGATATAATTGGACTTTCTATAATTTCTCCTGATGGTTTAGCAATTAATCCTCTCATTCCTGCCAATTGTTTCATCTGTGCAGCTGAACCTCTTGCTCCGCTGTCTGCCATCATAAATACTGAATTAATTTTTAATCCCTCAGATGTTTTTTCAGTAGCTGAAATACCTTTCATCATTTCACCTGCAACTTTATCAGTACATTTTGACCAGGCATCAACAACTTTATTATATTTTTCACCTCTAGTAATTAAACCCTCTGAATATTGAGTTTCATAATCTGCAATTAATTTTTTAGTATCATCAATTAGCTTTGTTTTACTTTCAGGAATAACCAAATCATCCTTTCCAAATGAAATTCCAGCTTTAAATGCATGTTTAAATCCTAAATCTTTTAATTTATCACAGAAAATAACTGTAGTTTTTTGACCACAAAATCTAAATACAATATCAATTACTTCTGAAACAACTTTTTTAGGTAACAATCTATCTACTAAAGAAAATTTTATACTAGTGTTTTTAGGAAGCAAATTAGCTAATAAAAACCTTCCCGCTGTTGATGTATATTTTTCATATTTTTTGTTGCCTTTTTCATCAATAGTTTCAAATCTAGAAATTATAGTACTGTGTACTTTTATGTCACCTGAAGATAAAGCAAATTCAATTTGATCAGCATCTAAAAAATAACCTGTGGGCTTATCAGTCATAGGTTCTTGTGATAAATAGTAAATTCCTAAAATCATATCCTGACTAGGCACAATGATAGGTTTTCCATTGGATGGTGATAAAATATTGTTAGTTGAAAGCATTAATATTCTAGCTTCAAGTTGTGCTTCTAAACTTAATGGAACATGAACAGCCATTTGATCACCATCAAAATCAGCATTAAATGCAGCACATGTTAATGGATGTAACTCTATAGCATCTCCTTCGATTAATTTTGGTTCAAAAGCCTGGACACCTAATCTATGCAAAGTTGGAGCTCTGTTAAGTAATATTGGATGCTCTCTAACTATCAGTTCTAATGCATCCCAAACAGCATTTGTTTCTTTTTCAACAAGTTTTTTAGCTTGCTTAATAGTAGAAGCTAAACCGAGCTTATTGAGTCTTGCATATAAAAAAGGCTTAAATAGCTCTAAAGCCATTTTTTTTGGAAGGCCACACTCATGCAGTTTAAGATCTGGACCAACAACGATAACCGATCTTCCAGAATAATCTACACGTTTACCTAATAAATTTTGTCTAAATCTACCTTGTTTACCTTTAAGCATTTCAGCTAAAGACTTTAATGGTCTTTTGCCAGTACCTGTAATTACTCTTCCACGTCTACCATTATCAAACAAAGCATCAACAGACTCTTGGAGCATTCTTTTCTCATTTCTTACAATAATATCTGGAGCTTTTAGGTCCATTAATCGTCTTAATCGATTGTTTCTATTAATTACTCTTCTATATAAATCATTTAGATCTGATGTAGCAAATCTACCACCATCTAAAGGCACTAAAGGTCTTAATTCAGGCGGAATGACAGGGACTACTGTCATAATCATCCACTCAGGTTTTTGACCAGTTTCAATAAAAGACTCTATGAGTTTTAATCTTTTTATAGCTCTTTCTTCGTTAACTTTTGATTTTGTTTCTTTAATATAATTTACTAGATTTTTTCTTTCAGACTCTAGATCAAGACTCTTAAGCATTTCTAAAACTGCTTCAGCACCAATTCCAGCTGTAAAAGCTTCTTCCCCAAATTGATCTTGGTATTTTGCAAGTTCTTCCTCATTAAGAAGTTGATTTTTTTGTAATCCTGTAAGACCTGGTTCAATTACAATAAAGTTTTCAAAATAAAGTACTCTCTCTATTTCTTTAAGTTTCATATCCACTGCTAATGCAATTCTGCTAGGTAAAGACTTTAAAAACCAAATATGGGCTACAGGTGTTGCAAGGTTAATATGGCCCATTCTTTCTCTTCGTACATTAGCTTTGGTAACTTCAACTCCACATTTTTCACAGATAATACCTCTAAATTTCATACGTTTATATTTTCCACATAAACATTCATAATCTTTTATTGGTCCAAAAATTCTTGAGCAAAATAAACCATCTTTTTCAGGTCTAAAGGTTCTATAATTAATTGTCTCCGGTTTTTTTATTTCACCATAAGTCCAAGATTTAATTTTTTCTGGGCTAGCTAATGAAATTTTAATGCTACTAAAATTTTGAGCTTCAGAAATTTCATTACTTTTAAAAAGATCAGTTAATTCTTTTTTCATATTTAATTAAGCTCCACGTTTAGTGCTAATGACTTTATTTCTTTAACTAAAACGTTAAATGACTCTGGAATACCAGACTCAAAATTTTCTTCACCTTTAACAATAGTTTCATAGACTTTTACACGACCTGCAACATCATCTGATTTTACAGTTAAAATTTCCTGTAAGGTATATGATGCTCCATAAGCCTCAAGCGCCCAAACTTCCATTTCTCCAAACCTTTGACCACCGAGTTGAGCCTTACCTCCAAGTGGTTGTTGAGTAACTAAACTGTAAGGGCCAGTTGATCTAGCGTGAATTTTATCTTCTACTAAGTGATGAAGTTTAAGCATATAGATAATTCCAACCGTTACTGGCCTATCAAATTTTTCTCCTGTTCTTCCATCCCACAGGTAAGTTTGACCTGAACCAGGTAATTTTGCCAACTCTAGCATCTCAGTTACATCTTTTTCTTTAGCCCCGTCAAAAACAGGTGTTGATATTGCAATACCGTTTTGTAAATTTTCACATAAATCTCTAAATTCAGTTTTGCTTAACTTATCTACCTTCTCATTAAAAATTTCCTCGCCGTAAACAGATTTCAAAAATTTGGCTATTTGTTCAGTTTTTTCAATCTTTTTGTTATTTTCATTAACTAATTTTTTAACTTCTTGACCAAATTCTTTACATGCCCAACCTAAATGAGTTTCTAAAATTTGACCAACATTCATTCTACTCGGAACTCCAAGTGGATTTAAAACAATATCTACAGGTCTACCATCTTCTCTATAAGGCATATCTTCAACTGGTACAATTTTACTAACAACACCTTTATTGCCATGTCTTCCAGACATTTTATCTCCTGGTCTTAATCTTCTTTTTATAGCGACGAAAACCTTAACCATTTTCATTACACTTGGTAAAAGATCATCACCACTCCTAATTTTTAAAACTTTATCCTCAAATCTTTCGGTTATATCTTGTTTTGCTTTATTATATTGATCTTTTAATTGAGCTAATGTTGCTTCATTATTTGTGTTTCCAACTGTAATTTTAAAAACATCATTTATTGAAAATTTATTTATTGTTTCAAAATCTAATTTTGTCCCAGCTTCGATATCTTTTATTTTTTTAGTTAAAGATGTGTCATTTAGTATTTGTGCTGCTCTTTGTTTAATACTTCTCTCCAAGATTTCTTCTTCAACAATTTTATCTTGTTGAACTTGATCAATTTCAGCTCTTTCAATTGTTATTGATCTTTCATCTTTCTCAATACCGTGTCTATTAAAAACTTTTACATCAACAACTGTACCACTACTTCCTCTTGACATTCTTAAAGAAGTATCGGTGACATCTATTGCTTTTTCACCAAAAATTGATCTCAATAGTTTCTCTTCAGGACCAGATGCACTGTCTCCTTTGGGTGTAACTTTACCAACAAGAATATCTCCTGCATGTACTTCTGCACCTATGTAAACTATTCCTGATTCATCTAAATTTTTTAGTGCTTCTTCATTAACATTAGGAATATCTCTTGTAATTTCTTCTTCTCCTAATTTGGTATCTCTAGACATAATTTCATATTCAACAATATGAACAGATGTAAATACGTCATCTGTTACACATCTTTCTGAAATTAATATAGAATCTTCAAAATTATATCCTTGCCATGGCATAAAGGCTACAGTTACGTTTTTACCTAATGCTAATTCGCCTAATCTTGTTGAAGGACCGTCTGCAATTATATCACCTGATTTAACTTTATCTCCTACTCTCACTAAAGGTCTTTGGTTTATACAGGTATTTTGATTAGATCTTTTAAATTTTTGCAAGTTATAAATATCTACACCTGATTTGGTAAAATCAGTTTCTTCAGTTGCTTTAACAACAATTCTCTTTCCATCTATTTTATCAACAATACCATCTCTTCTAGCAACGATAGTAACTCCAGAATCAAGAGCAACATCGCTTTCAATTCCAGTACCAACTAAAGGTGACTCTGGTTTTAACAATGGTACTGCTTGTCTCATCATATTTGATCCCATTAGGGCTCTATTTGCATCATCGTTTTCTAAAAAGGGAATTAAAGAAGCTGCAACTGATACAAGTTGTTTTGGTGAAACGTCAATATAATCAATCGTTTCAGGTTTTGATAATAAGAAATTTAAATTTTGTCTACAAGAAACTAAATCTTCTGTAATTTTACCATTTTTATCAATTTTAGTATTAGCTTGAGCAATAGTAAATTTAGTTTCCTCCATTGCTGACAAGTATTCTACGTTATCTTGAACGACACCATTTTTTACTCTTTTGTAAGGACTTTCAATAAATCCATATTTATTTATTTTTGCATAAGTAGATAAGCTGTTAATTAAACCTATATTAGGTCCTTCAGGGGTTTCGATTGGGCAAATCCTTCCATAGTGAGTTGGATGAACATCTCTTACCTCAAATCCAGCTCTCTCCCTTGTTAAACCACCAGGACCTAAAGCAGAAACTCTTCTTTTGTGAGTTATTTCAGATAATGGATTTGTTTGATCCATAAACTGAGATAATTGAGAACTAGCAAAAAAATCTTTTAAAGAAACAGTTAGTGGTTTAGCATTAATTAAATCCTGTGGCATTGCAGATTCTACATCTAAAGTTGTCATTTTCTCTTTGATGGCTCTTTCCATTCTGTAAACACCTATACGAGCTTGATTTTCAACTAATTCACCTACAGATCTAACTCTCCTATTACCTAAATGATCAATATCATCAACATCATCTTTACCATCTCTTAAATCAAGCATCTTATGAATTATTGCAATAATATCATCATTTCTTAAAATTGTGATTTTGTCAGAACATTCTAGTTCTAATCTTGAATTCATTTTTACTCTGCCCACATCAGATAAATCGTATCTATCAGAACTGAAAAATAAATTATTAAATATTTGCGTAGCAATTTCTATAGTTGGAGGTTCACCAGGTCTCAACATTTTATAAATTTCAGTTATACCCTCATCTTTAGTATTATTTTTATCATTTAGGAGTGTTGTCAATAAATATGGACCTTTGTTAATAGAATTTGTTATAGAAATTTCTAAAGTGTGAATATTTGATTCTAAAATTTTTTGAATTATCGTATCATTCAATTCTGTACCAATTTTAAAAGTTCCATCCTCTTCATCACTAATTTTAATATCTTTGTGTAGAAATTTACCAAATAAAGAGTCTGTTGAAACTAAAATATCTTTTAAACCGTCATTAGACAATTTTTTCGCATTTAAATAATTTATTTTGTCACCAAGCTTAATTACTATTTTGCTTGTTTTTGCATCTACAACTTCTTCAGAAAAATTTTTTGCTTTATAGTTTTCAGGATTAAATTTAGTTTTCCATTTTTGAGTTTTAGAGTCATAAGTAAATTGCTCTTTATCGTAAAACTCATTTACAATTTCATTTTTTGTATATCCTAAGGCTAGTAATAAAGTTGAAGCTAATATTTTTTTTTTCCTATCGATTTTAAAATATAAAAAATCTTTTACATCATATTCAAAATCTAACCATGAACCTCTGTTAGGAATAACTCTACAATTAAATAATAATTTTCCACTTGCATGAGTTTTACCTTTATCATGATCAAAAAATACACCTGGACTTCTATGCATTTGGTTAACAACAACTCTTTGAACTCCATTGGTAATAAATGTTCCACTATTAGTCATCATTGGAACTTCACCCATATAGACTTCTTGTTCCTTGGCTGATAAAATATCTTTTGAATTATTTTCTTGATCAATTTCGTAAACAACTAGTCTCAATGTACATTTTAATGCAGAAGAATAAGTCAAACCTCTTGCTATACATTCTTCAACATCAAACTTTGGTTTATCTAATCTGTAAGAAACATATTCTAAAGTCGCTTTATCATTGAGATCTTCTATTGGAAAAATACTTTTAAATACTCTATCAAAACCTTTTGTAATTTCTGTTTCTGGATTAAATTCAGTTAATTCATTATAAGAATTTTTTTGAACTTCAATTAGATTTGGTATTGATAAACTTTCCTTTAACTTACCAAAACTTTTTCTAACATTCTTTTTTTCAGTAAAAGATATTTGCATCTATGTTTTAATACTGATTAATAAAATTAATCAGTACTTAAAAATTCCTTATTAATTTATTTAAGTTCTACTTTAGCGCCTGCGGCTTCTAACTTAGCTTTAATTTCTTCAGCTTCCTTTTTTGGAACACCGGCTTTAACTTCTTTTGGTGCTCCTTCTACTAAATCTTTTGCTTCTTTAAGACCTAGAGAAGTTGCTGCTCTCACTTCTTTAATTACATTAATTTTTTTATCACCTGCAGATACTAACATGATTGAAAAATCATCTTTATCTTCTGCGGCTGCAGCTGCTGCACCCGCTGCTGGAGCTGCTGCTGCCATTGGAGTTACTCCCCATTTTTCTTCTAATTGTTTTGAAAGATCGGCTGCTTCAGCAACAGTCAAACTTGATAAATCTTCTATAATTTTGTTTAGGTCAGGCATATTTTCTACTCTTTAGGTTGTGTTTCAGAAATTTCTGGCTGTAAACTACTCATTTTTTCCGATCGTGCAAGAAAAATACTCACTAATTTTGAAGCAGAAGCATTCAAAATACCGACTATATTTGCTCTAGCTTCATCCAATGTTGGTAAATTAGCTACATTTTGTACACCAGCTTGATCTAGAATCTCGTTATCCATAATTCCACCAATTAACTTAAGATTCGAATTATCTTTAGCAAATTTTGATAAAATTCTTGCTGACATAATTGCATCTTCTCCAAATGCCACAGCCGTAGGTCCTGTGAATAAATTTGATAAATCTTTACACTTAGTTTTTTCTAAAGCCAGTTTAGTAATTCGATTTTTTGTAATTTTAAAAACAATACCATGTTCTCTCATTAGAGCTCTTAATTCATCTAATTGAGGCATAGTTAAGCCTTGATAATGAGTAACCATTACTGCTTTACTATTTTCAAATTGAGTAGTCATATCAGTAATATAATTTTTTTTTTGTTCTTTATTCATCATAACTATATTAACTTCCCTAATTTAACTTTATAAGAGACGCCCATACTTGATGTGACAAAAGTATTTTTAATTAAGTCTCCTTTTAAAGTATTATTAGATTTTTCTTTTTCTAAAGTATCTAAAATTGCATGGTAGTTTTTTAATAATTGATCATCATGAAAAGATTTTTTTCCAATACTAACACCTATATTTCCATCTTTATCATTTCTAATTTCAACTTGACCAGACTTTGCGTTTGTTACAGCTTCTTTGATATTATCTGATACTGAGCCAAGTTTTGGATTGGGCATTAATCCTTTAGGTCCTAACACTTTACCAAGTTTAGATAGTTTAATCATCATAGATGGTGTGCAAATTAATTTTTCAAAGTTTAATTCACCAGACTTAATTTTTTCTATAAACTCATCACCGCCAACTATATCAGCTCCAGCATCTTTAGCTTCTTTTGATTTACCATCTTCACAAACAACTGCAACTTTTACTTTCTTTCCAGTTCCACCTGGCAAATTAACTATTGTTCTTATATTAACTTCACCTTTTTTTTGTTTGTTATTGATTTGAAAACTTAAATCTAAAGATTCATCAAATTTAGTTGTGCAATTCTTTTTAATTATAGGGAGTAATTTTTCAATTGACTCTGGATTTAAATCTTTTGTTTTTTCAGGTAGTTTTTTGAATCTTTTTGATGACATTATTCTTTGACCTCTATTCCCATTGATCTAGCTGAACCAGAAATTATTTTTACTGCTTGCTCAAGATCTAATGCATTTAAATCAGCCATTTTTTGTTTTGCAATTTCTTCTGCTTGTTTTTTTGTAATTGATGCAACAATATTTCTACCTGGTTCTTGTGAACCACTTTTTAATTTTGCTGCTTCTCTAATAAAAAAAGATGCTGGAGGAGACTTAATTTTAAAATCAAATTTTTTATCTTTATATACTGTTATTTCAACTGGCACTGGTTTCCCAGCTAAAGATTTTGTTTTATCGTTAAACGCTTTACAAAACTCCATTATATTAACACCACGTTGACCTAAAGCTGGTCCAACAGGTGGGGCTGGATTAGCTTGACCACCTTTAATCTGTAATTTTATAAATCCACTAATTTCTTTTTTTGCAGCCATTAACTTGTTTTCTCCACTTGATTATATTCTAAATCAACAGGTGTTGGACGACCAAATATAGAAACTGAAACTTTAAGTCTAGACTTTTCTTCGTCTATCTCTTCAACTAACCCGCTGAAAGAGGCAAAAGGACCATCTACTACTTGTACTTTTTCACCAACGCTGTACTCTATACCAGATTTTGGCTGAGCTACACCATCTTTTATTTGACCTAAAATTTTCTCTATCTCTTTATCTGAAACTGGTACGGGCATTCCTTTAGTCCCTAAAAAACCACTAACTCTCTTTATATTCTTAATCATATGATAAATGCTGTTATCCATTTCAGATTTAATTAATACATAACCTGGAAAATATTTCTTCTTTCTTTGAATTCTTTTACCTCTTTTAACTTCAGTAACATCATGTGTTGGGACTACAATTTCCTCAAATTTTTCAGATATTTTTGCTTTTTCAGCTTCTTCTTTAATTAATCCGGCAACCTTATTCTCAAAACTTGAGTGAGATTGAACGATATACCAATTTTTCATAATTATATACTCACCTTAAGTAGTAATTCTAAGAAAAACTTTAAAACTTGATCAAGAAGTAAAAAGAATAAAGACATCACAACTGCCATAGCAAATACCATCAATGCACCTTGTAAGGTCTCTTTTCCAGTAGGCCAAGAAACTTTGAAAGCTTCTTGTTTTACTTCTTGAATAAATTTAATGGGATTTTTCATAGTTTTATTAACTTAAATTGGCAGGAGCGGAGGGACTCGAACCCTCAGCCTCCGGTTTTGGAGACCGGCGCTCTACCAATTGAGCTACACTCCTATAGAGTTTACTCTATAATTTTAGTTACTACTCCAGCTCCTACTGTTCTACCACCTTCTCTAATTGCAAAATTCAATTTTTCTGACATTGCAATTGGAGTTATTAGTTTAACAATAAATTTAGCATCATCACCTGGCATAACCATTTCTGTACCTGATGGCAATTCAACCTCACCTGTAACATCGGTTGTTCTAAAATAGAACTGTGGTCTATATTTAGTAAAAAATGGTGTATGTCTTCCACCTTCTTCTTTTTTTAACACATAAGCTTGAGCTTCAAATTTAGTATGTGGTGTAACAGAACCAGGTTTACAAAGAACTTGACCTCTTTCTATGTCAGTTCTCTCGACACCTCTTAAAAGAACTCCTACATTGTCGCCAGCTTCACCAGAGTCTAAAAGTTTTCTAAACATTTCAACACCTGTACATACAGATTTCTTAGTTTCTCTAATTCCAATTATTTCAAGTTCATCTCCAGTTTTAAGAACACCAGATTCTACTCTTCCAGTAGCAACTGTACCTCTTCCTGAAATTGAAAAAACATCTTCAACAGGCATCAAGAAAGGTTTATCTTTAGGTCTGTCGGGTTGTGGAATAAAACTATCAACGTTTTTCATTAATTCTAAAATAGAGTTTTTTCCAATTTCATCATCTCTACCTTCAACTGCAGCAAGTGCTGAACCTTTTGCAATTGGTGTCTTATCGCCTGGAAATTTATAAGAAGTTAATAATTCTTTAATTTCTTCTTCTACAAGTTCAATCATTTCTTTATCATCTACTTGATCTACTTTATTTAAGTAAACACAAATAGCTGGAACACCAACTTGTCTGGCTAAAAGAATATGTTCTCTTGTTTGTGGCATTGGACCGTCAGCAGCATTAACTACTAAGATTGCTCCATCCATCTGAGCAGCACCAGTAATCATATTTTTAACATAGTCAGCATGACCTGGACAATCTACGTGAGCGTAATGTCTTTTTTCAGTTTCGTACTCAACATGCGCTGTAGAAATAGTTATACCTCTCTCTTTTTCTTCTGGAGCTTTATCAATTTGATCATAAGCAACGGCTTTTGCACCACCTGTTTCAGATAAAACTTTAGTGATAGCAGCAGTTAAAGTTGTTTTTCCATGGTCGACGTGTCCGATTGTACCAATGTTACAATGCGGTTTATTTCTTACAAATTTTTCTTTTGACATTACTTTTATTCCTCACATTTCTTTTTTTTATAATTTTAGTTCTTGGAGCGGGTAAAGGGAATCGAACCCTTACATCCAGCTTGGAAGGCTAGCGTTCTACCATTGAACTACACCCGCACAACCCCAAGAATTACACTCCATCATTATTAAAAGTTTTATTAAATGGTGGAGGGGGAAAGATTCGAACTTTCGAAGACCGAAGTCAACGGGTTTACAGCCCGCCCCATTTGACCGCTCTGGAACCCCTCCTAATTTGGGGAAGTGTCCCCTTGTTCAATAAAGCTTCAAACAACACGCGTTTTATATATTTTATTTGTGTAATTGCAATATGAGATTTATTAAGAAAATATACAAAAAAACGTGTAAAACTTGATTAAATTTATGAACAAATCATCATTTTTCATTGTAGGTCAGCATGCCGTTATTGAAGCTCTAAAAAACCCTAAAAGAAAGGTTTTAAGATTATTTCTGACCGAGGAAAGTAAAAAAAATATTCATAGAAAAAGCCCAAAAAAAAATCTTTTAGAGGATATTAAGGTTTATTTTAAAACTAAAAAAGAATTGGACAAATATTCAACTAAAGAAAATTTACTTCATCAAGGTTACGTAGCTGAAATCGAACATTTAGAAAAACCAATTCTTAAAGACTTTATTAAAAATAATAAAGAAATTACATTTGCATGCTTAGATGGTATCTCTGATCCAAGAAATATAGGTTCACTAATAAGAAGTGCAGCTTCCTTCGATATAGATGGAATAATTATAAAAGAAAGACACTATCCTAATGAAAGTAAATTAATGTACAAAGCTGCTAGTGGTGCAATAGAATATATAAATATTTTTGAAGTTTCAAACATCAACTCAACAATTAAAAATTTAAAAGATAAAAATTTTTGGGTATATGGTTTTGATGGAAAAGGAGATAGTAATTTTACAGATATCGAATGGAAAGGTAATAATATTCTTTTATTTGGCTCAGAAGGATTTGGTATGCATCAGCATACCTCAAAATATGCTGATTTTATAGTAAAGATAAATATAAATAAAAAAATAGAGAGTCTAAATATTTCTAACAGTGCTGCAATAGTTTTTCATTACTTAAGTTACATCAAAAAATAGAATATTTTGTAATTTATTACAAATCACTCATTTAAATAAAGAGTTGATTAAGTTAAACAAATAAAATTATACTAATAGATAATTAAATGATTAAAAAAAAAGAAAAAATTAGAATAATACCAAAGTTAGAAACTAAAAATGGTTTTCTAATCAAAGGTATGAAATATGAAGGTCTAAAAAAAGTTGGTGTACTAGATGAGTTTATTTTAAAGTACTACAACGATCATGCTGATCAAATAAATATTATTGATATAGTTGCTTCTTTATACTCAAGAGATCATCTTTTCAAAACACTTAACAAATCTATTGGTTTAATTAATATTCCAATATGTGCTGGTGGTGGTGTAAAAAATATTGAGCATATCCGACAATTGTTACTTGCTGGGGCAGATAGAGTAATAATTAACTCAGAGGCTTTAAAAAATATTAATTTTTTAAAAGAAGTTAAAAATATTTTTGGCGATCAATTTATTACTATTTCAATAGAAACAAAAAAAATTCAGGGTAAATATGTTTGTATGATGAATCATGGACGAGATGTAAGTAATTATGAATTACATGAATGGATAAATGAACTATCAAAATTACAAGTTGGGGAGATAATAATCAATTCAATTGATAATGATGGTACAAATTTAGGTTTTGATAAAGATCTGGTTAATACAATTGATACTAAAACCGATATCCCATTAATATATAGTGGCGGTCTAAATAATAAAGATGATATTTTTCAATTATTGCAAAAAAACTTATTCTCTGGAATTTCTATCGGTTCATCGCTACACTTTAATGATAATAAAATTATTGAAATTAAGAAATTTCTCAACGAAAAAAAATTAAATATAAATATGTTCAATGATTAAAACTGCAATTCTAGATTTAGGTTTAAATAATATTAAAAGTGTATTTAATTTAAGTAACAAATTTTCTGAAACTTATGTTTTTTCTAAATTAAATGAATTTAAAACAAATACTGATATGTTGATTTTACCTGGAAATGGTAATTTTGGCAAAGGAATGGAAATTCTAAATGATAGGAATTTGATTAATTTTATAAAAGAAAGATCTACAGAGATAAAAATTGTTGGAATATGCCTTGGAATGCAACTCTTGTTTGATGAAAGTGAAGAAGTAGATGGTGTAAAAGGTTTATCCATAATTCCAGGTAAAGTTATAAAGATAAATAAAAATAATAATTACAACAATCCTCTTTTAGGTTGGTATGATGTAAAATTTAGTAATAAAAAAAAATATGAAATTTTAGAGGGCTCATATTTTTTTAATAATAATTTTATAGTTGATCCTACTGATAGAAAAATAATTCAAGGAAACTTGGATAATTCACCAGTTTTTATAGTTAAAAAAAAAATATATGGAATTCAATTTCACCCTGAGTTAAGTAGAAATATAGGAAGTTTTTTTTTTAAAAATATCTGTCAACAAAATCTTATATGATTAAAAGTAATAACGTTTTTTTTTGTAATACATGTGTAATGTCAAACCAAAAAGTTTTACCTTCAGTAACTATTGCGGATGATATTGAACACACTAATAAAAATACTTTGGAATTTGAAAGTGGTAAGTGCTCTGCCTGTATTGCAGTTGAAAAAAAATATAATAATCAAATTAATTGGAAAGATAGAGAGTATGACTTAAATAAAATTCTTGAAAAATATAGATCAAGTAATGATTCTTACGATTGTATAGTGCCTGGCTCAGGAGGAAAAGACTCAATTTTTCAAGCACATATATTAAGAAAAAAATATAAAATGAATCCTTTAACGGTTACATTTTCTCCACATATTTATACAGACGTTGGAATGAAAAATTTTCATAATTGGTCATTATATGGTGATGTACCAAATTTTTTATTTACTCCTAACGGTAAAATTCATGGAAAATTAACTCAACTGGCTTTTAAAAATATTTTACACCCGTTTCAACCTTTTATCATGGGTCAAAGACATTTTGCTAGTCATATGGCAAAATTATTCAATATAAAATTAATTTTTATGGGAGAGACTCAAGCAGAATATGGTAGCCAAAAAGATGAATTTAATAGATCAGATATGTTAAAAAGATATTGGACTAAAAAAAAAGATCAAAAAATTAAGGTTGCTGGATTAACTCTTGATGAGTTAAAAGATCATGGAATATCAAAAAATGATCTTCATTATTACTTACCACAAGATGTTGAAGAAATAGAAAAAAATAATATTCAAATTTTGTATTTAGGACACTTTGAAAGATTTAGGCCTCAAGAAAATTATTATCTTGCCTCAAGAATTTGTGATTTTCAACCTAATGATATGAGAACGGAACAAACATTTTCAAAATATAATTCTATAGATGATAAAATTGATCCATTTCATTATTATACTGGTTATGTAAAGTTTGGATATGGTAGATGTTCGGAAGAAGCCTCTAAAGAAATTAGAAATGGATACATCGATAGAGATGAAGGGATTGCGCTTGTGAAGAAATATGATCATGAATTTCCTAAAAGATATTTTAACGATTTTCTCAAATATATTAAAATTGAAGAAAATGAATTTTATGACACCTTAGATAAATTTAGAAAAGAAAACTTGTGGAAAGATATCGGTGGAGAAAGAAAATACTGTAAAAATTGGAAATTAAGACACGAAATATCTTAGTAAGTCAGTCTATATGATTACGCTTTTTTAGATTTTCTGTTGTTAAAATTGGACATTTATAATAGAAACTTCATGATTACTTTAATGCCCTTGTAGCTCAGCTGGTAGAGCAATTGATTTGTAATCAATAGGTCCGCGGTTCGAATCCGTGCGGGGGCACCATTTATTTTATGGGTATAAAAACATTTATTAAAAAAACTTTATATAATTTAAAATATCCAAAAAAAACTGAATCAGTTATTGAGAATAAAACATTTCTTATAACAGGAGCTAGTTCAGGAATAGGTTTTGCATTAACCAAAAAACTTTTTAAAAATAATAAAATTATAGCAGTTTGTAAAAAAAATTATGATAATCTTAAAAATCTCAATACTAACAATATTAAGATTATTAAATGTAATCTAAGTAACTTTTTAGATTATGAAGAATTAGAAAATACAATCAAAGAAAATAATATAAATATTATTTTAAATTGTGCTGGTCAATTCGGTTCATCAAATCAAGCAATTGAAAACATAAATTTTGAAAATTTAGTTGAGGTATTTAAGGTAAATTCATTATCAATTCTTAAAATTCTGCAAATTATATCAAAAAATAATTTAATCAAAAATTTAAATAAAATAATAAATATTAGCAGTGATGGAGGAAGTATAGAACTTAACAATGAGGGAAATGCATATATTTATAGAATAACTAAATCAGCTTTAAATTCTATATCCAAAAACTTATCCATTGATCTAAATAAAAGATATAATATCAAAACAATCACAATTGATCCTGGAAATGTTAAGACAGGAATGAATAACAAAGGTCTATTAGATGCAAATAGGTGTGCTGAGTATATAATAGATATTATTTTAGATACAGATAAAAATTTTAATGGAAAATTTATAAATTTAAAAAAAGAAAAAATACCTTGGTAAACAATTTTAATAAAGTTTCAATTCTTTTCTTTTTAAAAAAACTAAAATGAGTTATAAAAATTAATAAATATATGAAACAAGTTTTTATTTAAATGAAAAGTAAAAAGCTGAGTATTAAGAATTATTTAAAAGAATTCAGAAAATTAACTATATTGACCTCTAAGCTTCAAAACACAGAGGCTTTAGCCCAAATACTTATAAATGATTTAATCTATCTTTATCTTGTTGTAGAAGAAATATTGGTAGATAGGAATTTTAAAAAAAATATTTTTTTTGAACCAATCTATATTTTAAAAAGTATTAATTCAAAGATATTGAATTTCAAAAAAATTTCTCATAATTTATCAAATGAAAAAACAAGTGAAAGAGGAAAAGATTTGGATAAAATGCATAAAAAGCATTTTCAGAAACTTTGGGTAAATTACACAAAAAAACAATTTATTAATGAGAGATTACTGCCTTATACAAAAAGAGTAAAAATTAATAATTTAATTCATTTAATTAAGGGAAAAAGATGTATTGATTTTGGTTGTGGACACGGTCAATTTTTAATGGCCTTGAAAAAGTTAGGAGCAAGCTATTGCTTAGGTTTAGACTTTGGAAAAGATTCAATTAGTTATGCAAATAAAATGTCGAAAATTTTACAATTTGATAAAAAAAAATTGAAATATATATATTGCGATGCCTCAAATGCTAAAAACATTAAATCAAATTCTTTTGATTTTGCAATTCAAAATGGAGTTTTTCATCATATCATTGATAATAAAAAAGAGATTAATGCATATAAAGAGGTTAACAGAGTTTTAAAAAAAGGTGGTTATTTCTTCATCCATACTGCTGGAGCGGGGCCTGAAAATTTAAGAACGGCAACTTTAGAAGGTATTACAAAAATTTTAAAAAAATTTGGTGAAGACTATTTGCGAAATAAAATTGGTGAGTTACCTCTATCAAATAATAAAAAATACATGATCAGGGATAATTTTATTGTAAAGTATAAAAATACAACCTGGAAAAAATATGTTAAATTTTTAAAAAGAATGGGTTTTGAGTTTATTAGACCTCTTAAGGGACATTCGAAAACTGATTTCGATAAGTTTTTTTCAAAAGACAAATTATTTAAAGAAAAATTTGGTGATGGACATCTAAGATTGCTTTGTAGAAAGATATAAATTTTATATTATTAAAGGTTCTAATTTTTCAGAATCGTAAGCCTTACAGATTGGTCCACGGTTTGAATCCGTTCGGGAGCACCCTTAAGACGTTTCTCTTCTAAGCTGTTCAATCTTAATTTTCTTTTGAAGACTTTTATTTTTGTCATACAAAAGATTGAATTTAATATTTTGATTTGTTTTAATACTAATTATTTTCGCATTTCTTACCTCTATGTTATCAGCAACTGCACTAATAGGTCTTTTTTGAGGATTTAAGTTTTTAATAATTATTTTTGATTTATCACTTACAATTTTTCCTTTCCACCTACGTGGTCTAAATGGGCTTATGGGCGAAATAGATAATTTTTTTGAATTTAGACTTAAAATTGGTCCATGTACTGAAAGATTGTATGCAGTGCTTCCTGCAGGAGTAGAAACAAGTACTCCATCAGAAACTAATTTTTTAATAATTTGTTTTACTCCATATTTAATTGTTAATGAAGCAGCTTGTCTACTTTGTCTTAAAATAGAAACTTCATTAATTGCCAAATATTTCTTAGTTTTATTTATATTAGTTTTTACTATCATCTCTAAAGGGGAAATCGCTACAATATTTGCTTTAGATAAATTCTTAATTATATTTTTTGAAGAAAATTTATTCATTAAAAAACCATAATTACCCGAATTAATTCCATAAAAAAACTTTTTGGATTTTTTGTTTTTCTTTAAAGTTTGAAGCATAAAGCCATCTCCACCAATTACTATAGTAATATTGGGTCTATTGATTTTCACTTTGCTTAATAATTTTATTAAAATAGCTTTAATTTTATTTGATTTTTTATTTTTATCAGAAATAACTTTTATATTAGTCATTTTGGATTAAATTTATTATTTTTTTAATTGGTATTATTTTTTTCTCAATTTCAAAAGAGCCTGTATTTTGTAAAATTTTTTTAGCTACAAATTCCATTGCAGGATAAGCAGCTCTAAGAAGTTGATTTGCATAAATAACAAGTTTAAATCCATTATTAATTAAATTTTTTTCATTAACTTTATAATATTTCGATGGAACGGAAACTAAAGGAATAAAATTTTTATTATTTTTAAATTTTTTTGCAAAAGTAAATATTTGATTTGCTGTCTTTTCTTTATTGTGTATTAAAATTGCATCAGCACCAGCTTTAGAATATATTTCAGCTCTTTTTAGTGCATCATTTAATCCTTTACCTAAAACAAAACTTTCAATTCTTGCAATAACTAAAAAATCTTTTGATTGTCTAGTTTTACATACTTTTTTAATTTTTTTTGCAAATAAAATAGGGTTTTCTTGTTTAGTTTTTTTTAGATCTTTAAATAAAGAATTTTTTTTTGTTTCTATTGTGTCCTCCATTATGATGGCTGAAACTCCAGAGCGTTCTAAGGATTTAACTAAAAATGATAAATATTTAATTTCTCCTCCATTGTCAGAATCAAATACTAAAGGTTTAGTTGTTACATCCATCATATCTTTCAATGATGAAATACGTGAAGAAAAAGAAGATGAATTATCTGGTTTTCCTTTTGTTGCTGAATCTGTAAGACTTGATGACCACATGCCATCAAATTCAGTAATCATTCCTTTTTTTGTAATCTTTAATTTTTCAATAATCAATCCCGTCAAATAATTATGAGATTCCAATATTCTAACTATATTTTTAGACATCATTAATCTTCTTAATCTGGAAACTCTATTTTGTGGAATGCTTCCAATTTGCTTAATCTTATTTTTAATAATGGTTGAAGAAATATTTTTAGTATATTTTGGTTCTATTAATTTTCCTGACCATCTTTTTAAGGTTTTAATTACTCTTTCTCTAGTTTTTTTCTGAACACCTGTTTTCCAATCGTCACCATGAACTACAAAATCTGGTTTTATTAAATTTAGATTTGGAACATAATCTAATGTTTTTTGGGCTATTACTTTTTCAACGTACTTGATATTTTGAACTATTATTTTTCTTCTTTTAAAGTCAAGATGTGGAATATTTTTATAAGAGGCAATTGCTTCATCTGTTAATAATCCAACAACTACAGTTCCATACTTTTTTGCGGTTTTTAAAATGTTTATATGCCCTTCATGCATAATATCAGCAGAAAGACCTACATATACAATTTTTTTTTTACTCATGTATTGTGGTGCCCTCGGCCAGACTCGAACTGGCACTCCGCAAGCGGCAAGGATTTTAAGTCCTTTGTGTCTACCAATTTCACCACGAGGGCATTAATGAATTTCATGAGTATTTATGCTAATATTTATAATTCAACAAGTCTAATAAGTAAAATTTTTTTAATTCATCTCCCTAGGTACAAGTCTAGTACAAGTTCTCCCATTTTATCCTACTAAAAATTATTAAATTTATTCAATAAACTTATCTTCTTCAAATTTACCATAACGTCTCTTTCCATCTGGAAGAATTTGCAATCCTAATCCATGCATTTTGTTATCTTTCCACATTCCACTTTGCCATTCTCCATCTGGAAAAATATAATCTCCTTTACCATTTTTTTTATCTTTTTTAATCTCTCCAATCCAAATATCGCCATTGGGCCAGACAGTAATTCCTTTACCATCATAATGGCCATTATTATAAGAACCTACTTGTATTGTATAATCATCAAATAATGTAACACCCATTCCCGTTTTTTCACCCCAGCCGGTTTCTTCAGAAATTTTTAATTCACCAACATAAATGCTAGTTTTATATCCTGACGATTTTGATAGTTCCCCTTCATATAATCTTACCCAAGCAATGCCATTTGGTACACCATTTGTAAAATCTGAGTCATACCAAATACCTGCAGCATTAAATTCTCCCCTACAATTTGTCCAATCTTTAGAGTCTTTAGGCGAAATATATGTACCTTTACATTGAGGTTCTATTTTATTAGAGGCTTTAAAGTAATTAAAGTTTTTAAAAATACCTATTTGTAAACTTAACATGTCCAATTTATCTACTGTTGTTGCAAAACCATTTATTGCCTCATCTTGAACTTGTCCCAATTTATATTTGTTGTTACTTTTAAAATAAAAAAGTCCCCAGCCTGATTTTTCATTATTGAAAAATTGACCAATATAATATGCTCCATTTTTATAACGCAAAATTCCTAATCCATGAGGTCTTCCCTCTTTAACTTCTCCAATATAAGATCCGCCATCATTATATTTATAAACTACTGCACCATCTAACGAACCAGGTTCTTCAGAAAATATACCTTTATATATATTTCCATCTTGATTAATTGTGCCAATACAGTTCTTCCATTTACTAATTTCTTCACCTTTACAATCAGGTATAGCGTAACTGATATTAGAGTAAAGCAAACCCAGAATTATGATTGATAGAAGCTTTTTCATTTTACAAGTGCCAATATTATAATTCTTAATATAAATCCTGCTATAAAAGCATGTATATAAAAATTGCTATAAATAATGTTTTTTTTGAATAAAATTTTAATAATCTTTGCAACAATGAAAGCTATTCCAGTAAACAATAATGCAAAAAGTACACCTTCAATTGCAAACTTAAATTTATTCATTAAAAGTCTAGATGCTTGATCTTTTGCAGTTTCTGCAAAAGCGTTTCCACTTAACAGCAAACACAGAGCCGGGATTCCAAAAAGTTTCTTCATCAATTAAACTATAATTTTTTATCTCTCTAAGTACAAGTTTAGTACAAGTCTGCTCTAATTAATTAAGCCTTATTTTCTAATCTTAATTGAAAGATATTACACCAATTGAGGCAGTATCTTCTAAAAATAAATATAATATATCGTTTTGAAATTTTAAGTCTCTAACTCTTTCAAAGACTTCAACTCTTTCTAAGTTTTGAATTTCTTTTTTATTATTAAGTTCAAAAAAATATAAAGATTTATCTTTCATGGAGCTTACTACAAATTTATTATTTCCAATTTTTGTAACTTCAGAAATTCCAATTGATGGAACAAAAGATTTTAATGGTTCTAAAAAACCATATTTTGTATGAGATTTATAAAGAGGATATTTTTTATACTTTTCTTTGTTGTCTTTAATTTTGCCCTTATAATGTTCTCCAGCAGATACAATTGCCCAACCATAATTTAATGGGTTCTCTTTATCTGTCTTAGAAATCTCTATTAAATTTATTTCATCACCTCCCATTGGACCATGTTCAGTTTCTATTATAAAATCATTTTTTTTATCATAATATAATCCTTGAGGATTTCTATGGCCCATTGAGATAATTTCATATGAAGAATTATCAATATTTACTTTAATTACTTTTCCATTAATGCTCTCTTTATCTTGAGCAAGATATCTATTTCTAAATTCACCAACTGAAAATAAAACATGATTATCGTCATAGTGAACTATTCTACCACCTGACTGCATTCCATTAAATTCTTTATCAATATTATTTGAAAAATGAATACAGTCATTTGTTTTATTAAAAGACAGTTTTTTAAATTTAATTTTCTCTAAGTTTAAATCTCCATATACAAAGCTTGTATTATAGCAATCTTCTTTAACTTCTTCGATATACGATATAAATATTTTATTTTTGTAAATTAATAAATCTCTTAATGAAAATGTTATACTTCTATTAAATTGTTTTAAGCCTATAAAATCATTTAGATTATTTTCGATTTGTTTAAAGTTTTTATCTTCAAGACTCTGCCCATATGCTAAAATTCCCCGGGAAGAAATTATAAATAAATTATTTTCATAATAATCTATATATCCACCAGGATTTGTCCTATAGATAGCGCTATAAAAACCACTACCAATTGTGAATTTGCTCATTATTTTATTATTGGATAATTCTACTTCTTCAGCTTTTTTAATTTGAATATCATCAAGGTTTTTTTTAGAATTTAATTCTAATTCAAAAAGATAAGAAAAATTCTTTTTTCTTCGAATATCTAAATCTGCTATAGTTTTTTTTTGTTCAGATATTACTTTATATGGAAAAATATATTCTTTTATATTTTGAATTTGTTTTGTGGTAAAAATTTTACTTATTATAGAAAAATAACCTTTGCCCATTAAAAAATAACTTGAGAATAAAAAAGTTGTTAACAATATAACAAAAATCAATACAATTTTTTTTTTCATAACCTTTTTTATTGATGTGAATTAAGCGCTTTTTTTAAATATTTTTTGTCGAGATTGCAATCTTTATATCCTCTTTTTACAATTCCTAAATATCTTTCAGTTGGAAACATAAAGCATGATTTTTTAACCATAGTATAAGTCATCACTTTTTTTCCATAATAAAAAAAATAAATCTTTTTATAAAGTGAAGGATAATCTTCATATTGATCTAATTTTTTTTCGTCACTTTTAGATATCTCAAATAGTCCACCTGGAACAATTGAGTTTTTTTTTGGTTCAATATCAGCAGCTCTATATTTACTTCTGAAGGTTAATCTAAATTCTTTTAAATTAATTTTCTTAATAAATACACTATCTTTACATCTGCGTTTCATCTGAAAATGATGAAGATTACTACCGTAAGCAAAATACAGAATCATCTATCAACAACTTCTATTTTTTTTTCTTTTACAAATTTCAATATTTGAGAATTACAAACCTTAATTTTATTTTTATCCTCTGATCTTATTACTATTGATACGCCCAATTTTCCTGCTTGGAAAAAAGGATAACTTCCAATTTCTACATCTTGATTGTCGATTTGCACTTGATTTAATGATTTTGCTATTTCACTTTCAACAGTTCTTAAACTTATCGTTAAGCTTTTAATAGGTTCCCCTCCTACTATAGAGTTTTTTAATCCACCTAACATTGATTTTAAAATAGATGGAACTCCAGGTAGAGAAAAAACATTTTCAACATTAAAGCCTGGAGCGCCACTTGTAGGATTTAAAATTAAATTTGCATTTTCCGGCATCCATGCCATCTTTTGTCTACCTTCATTAAATTCTCCAGGTTTGTAATAATCTTTTAAAATCTTAAAAGCTTTTTTATGTATCTCATATTCTATTCCAAATGCTTTTGAAATTGATTGAGCTGTAATATCATCATGAGTTGGTCCAATACCTCCAGTTGTAAAAACATAATCATAACTTGATCTAAAGTGATTAACGGTATCAACAATTTTTTTTTCAACATCAGGTATTGTTCTGGTTTCCTCAACTTTCACACCAATCGAATTAAGCCAAGTTGCCAAAGTAGAGGTATTTGTATCTTGAGTTCTTCCTGACAAAATTTCATTGCCTATAATTAAAATTGATGCATTTATTTTTGCTTTTTTGGTCATATCAAATATATAATTTAGAAATGGAATTTACCAAGTCTTTAGTAAAAGGCAAATTAATCAAACGATATAAAAGATTTTTTGCTGACGTAAAACTTAATAAGAAAATTGTTACTGCACACTGTCCAAATACTGGTTCAATGAAAGGTCTATTAGATAAAGATAATGAAGTTTATTTACTTCCAAATAATAATCCAAAAAGAAAACTTAAATATGGACTTGAAATTATAAGAGCTAGAAGAAATTTAGTTGGAGTAAATACTCACTTTGCTAATAAAATTGTCCATCATGGTTTAAAAAATAACCTAATAAAAGAACTTAAAGATAATGACTTAATTAAACCTGAGGTATTTTTTAACAAAGAGACAAGATTTGATTTCTTTTTAAAAAAAAAAAAACAAAAATTCTTTGTTGAGGTTAAAAACGTAACTTTATTTAGAAATGAAAACACTGCTGAATTTCCTGATGCAATTACTTCTAGAGGTTCTAAACATTTATTAACACTTATAGATGCTATTAAAAAAGGATATAAAGCTTATCTGATATATTTAGTGCAAATACAAAATATGAAATGTTTTAAGATAGCAAAAGATATAGATCCTTCTTATTATAAAAACTATATTACTGCCAGAAAAGCTGGTGTAAATTTTCTAGCATATAAAGCTAAAATAAACACACATGAAATAATTATAGAAAAAAAAATTAAAATAATTTCATAAATAAATAATTTTAGTGATAATATCCTTTTTTTATTTTAAACTATTTTAAGTAATTACAATTTTTAAACTCAATGCAAATTAAATTCTTACAAAAAAAGCCTTTTTATATTTTTGAAATTGAGGAATTTTTAAGTGAAACAGAATA
>CABYGR010000010.1 GCA_902518595.1 uncultured Pelagibacteraceae bacterium
TAAGAAATATTTAGATGTTAACGACTATATAAAAAGAGCAGATTATCTTGCTTGGAATAATAAATATTGGGATTTAAAAAGATTATTAAGATATTTGCCAAAAGATTATGAACTTTTGTATACAGCCAGACAACTCTTGATGAGCAAATCATATGGTGTTGATACTGCAATATCAAAAGTTCCGGCTAAATTTAAAAATGATGCTGGTTTAAATTTTGATAGATTAAAGTGGAGAAGAAAAAGAGGAAGAGTTGATAGTTCTGTTGAAATTTTAACAAAAATAAAAAATACAAAAGATTATTTAGTAAGACCTGATAAATGGTGGATTGAAAGAGAAATAATTTCCAGATCTTTAATTTATAAAAAAAAGTACGAATTAGCATATAAAATATCAAGTAATCATGCTATGACTGAAGGACCTGAGTTTGCTGCAGCGGAATGGATGAGTGGATGGATTGCTTTAAGTTTTTTAAATGATCCTTTATTAGCTAAAGATCATTTTGAAAAGTTTAACAATAATGTTGGTTATCCTATAAGTGTTGCAAGAGGTGCTTATTGGCTTGGTAAAACGTATAAAAAACTTGGGAATAAAGAGTTGTCCATTGAATGGTTTACTAAAGCTTCAAAATACTTAACTACTTATTATGGTCAATTGGCTTTTATGGAATTAAACCCTAATGGTAATTTTGAACTTTCAAAAGATATCGAAGTAAAAAAGGAATACCGTGATTATTTTTCTAAAAAAGAACTTGTTAAACTAATTTATTTGTTAAATGAACTAGATGAAGATAAATATACTAAACATATACTCAGACACTTAGCTAATGATAGTATTGAAAATGGAAGTGAAGTGTTAGCAGCTGAACTTTCCACTAATATTGATCGTTATGACTTTGCAATTCAAATTTCCAAGATAGCATCTTATGAAAAAAGATTTCATAATAAATATAATTATCCAATTATTAGTACTCCAAAATATATTAATGGAAGAAAAATTCCAGAAAGTGCATTTATTTTATCAATCATTAGACAGGAAAGTGAATTTGATTTAAGTGCAAATAGTCATGCTGGAGCAAAAGGCTTAATGCAATTGATGCCATACACTGCAAAATTAGTAGCTAAACAAGCTAAACTTCCTTATTCTAAGTCGAGATTAACATCAGATCCTGAATACAATATTAATTTAGGCTCACATTATATAGCTGGTTTAATTTTAGAATATGATGGTGCTTATCCATTTGCCGTAGCAGCTTATAATGCAGGTCCTAAAAGAGTTAGATACTGGAAAAAAATAAATAAAGATCCACAAAAAAAACAAATTAACTACATAGATTGGATTGAGTTAATTAAATTTAAAGAAACCAGGAATTATGTCCAAAGAGTTTTGGAAAATTATAACGTTTATAGATATGTGCTTGAACAAAAGCCTATCAAGATGAAAGATTTTTTTAAGAGCGATCCTCTATATTAGAGTCAACTTTTTTAGTTCTTCTAAAATTTGATAATATTCAGTATGTAATTCAACTTTATTAGTAATTTTTGTCTTTAATACATCTGGATAAACCTCACCCATATGACGGTATGATTTTGCAAATATGGCGGAAGAGGAGGGATTCGAACCCTCGGTACAAGTTTCCTCGCACGGTCATTTAGCAAACGACTGGTTTCAGCCTCTCACCCACTCTTCCATATGCTGTTACTTTTGATTGTATTGAATATTGAATATTAATAAAGTAATTATTCAGAATTCTATGAAAAATAAATACTCTATATTTTCCATTATTAAAAATGCGTTTTCATATCATGAAAATTGGGAGAAAGCTTGGAAAGATCCTGTTCCTAAAAAAGAATATGATGCAATTATAATTGGTGGAGGTGGTCACGGATTAGCTACAGCTTATTATTTAGCAAAAAAACATTCTATGAAGAATATTGCAATAGTAGAAAAAGGATGGATTGGTGGAGGAAACACTGGAAGAAATACAACAATTATAAGGTCAAATTATTTGTGGGATGCTAGTGCAGGTCTTTACGATCATGCATTAAAAATTTGGGAAAATTTATCTCAAGAACTAAATTATAATGTAATGTTTAGTCAACGTGGTGTAATGAACTTGGCTCATAATTTACAAGATGTTAGAGACTTAAAAAGGCGGACTCACGCGAACAGATTAAATGGAATTGATGCAGTTTATTTAAATACTGAACAAGTCAAAAGATTTTGCCCAATAATAAATACATCTTCGGATATTCGTTATCCAGTTTTAGGTGGCACTCTACAAAGGAGAGCTGGGACGGCTAGACATGATGCTGTTGCATGGGGTTATGCAAGAGGTGCTGATGAAATGGGTGTTGATATAATTCAAAATTGCGAAGTAAAAGGGATTAAAAGAAATGGTGATAGTGTCGAAGGCATTGAGACTACAAAAGGATTTATTAAAACAAATAAAATAGGAGTTGTTGCTGCAGGTCATTCTAGTGTAATTGCTAATATGGCTGGTTTAAAATTACCTTTAGAAAGCAAACCTTTACAAGCTTTAGTTTCTGAACCTGTTAAACCAATTATTGATACTGTAGTAATGTCAAATGCAGTTCATGCCTATGTAAGTCAATCAGATAAAGGTGAGTTAGTTATTGGTGCTGGTACAGATGATTATGTTTCATATTCACAAAAAGGAAGTCACGACATAGTTGAAGGTACTTTAAGTGCAATACTAGAATTATACCCTATATTTAGTCGTATGAGAATGCTACGCCAGTGGGGAGGTATTGTTGATATTTGTCCAGATGCAAGTCCCATAATTAGTAAAACATCCATTAAAGGATTATATTTTAATTGTGGATGGGGAACTGGTGGATTTAAAGCTACACCTGGTTCAGGAGACTTATTTGCTCATACTATAGCAAATGATGAACCTCATAAACTTAATGCTGCATTTAATATAAATAGATTTATAAGTGGTGACCTTGTTGATGAACATGGTGCAGCAGCAGTGGCTCACTAATGTTTTTAATTAACTGTCCTTTTTGTGGTGAGCGTGAACAAAGTGAGTTTAAAGCTGGTGGTGAAGCACATATAGTTAGACCCAAACAACCAACAGAATTAAGTGATGATGAATGGGCAGAATATTTATTTATGAGAAAAAATATAAAAGGCATTCAGTTTGAAAGGTGGAATCATATTCATGGATGTAGAAAATGGTTTAACATAGTGAGAGACACATCTAATGATGAAATAAAAGCTGTTTATAAAATGGGTAAAAAACCTCCCTTAGTTTAATATGTCAAAAAATTTAAGAGTTAAAAAAGGTAAATTTATAGATGAAACTTCACGTGTTTCATTTAAATTTAATAGAAAAAAATTTTATGGATTTAAAGGAGACACTCTTGCTTCAGCACTTTTAGCTAACAATGTTCATTTGGTAGGCAGAAGTTTCAAATATCATAGACCTAGAGGAATAATGACAGCCGGATCTGAGGAACCAAATGCTATTGTACAACTCCATAATGACTCTTCTAGAACTGATGCCAATGTAAGAGCTACAGAAGTTGAAATTTATGAAGGTTTAGAAGCTACTAGTCAAAACTGTTGGCCAAGTGTTAATTTTGATATAGGTGGAATTAATAATTTTTTTTCTCCTCTTCTACCAGCAGGTTTTTATTATAAAACATTTATGTGGCCTGCTAGTTTTTGGGAAAAATATGAATATTTTATTAGAAAATCTGCAGGATTAGGCAAATCACCTACCAGACCAGATCCTGATATTTATGAACACAGGTATATTCATTGTGACGTTTTGGTAATTGGAGCTGGTATTTCAGGAATAATGGCTGCTAAAACTGCTGCTAAAAGTGGTTTTAAAACTTTGCTAGTTGATGAAAAACCAAATCTTGGTGGATCAACTATCTACCAAGATACTAATCTTTTTAAAATAAACAATCAGAATTCAGGTTCTTGGTTAGAAAAAGAAATTAATGAAATAAAGAAATTAAAAAATTTGGAAATTAAAACAAGAACAAGTGTTGCTGCTTTTCATGGTTATAATTTTTTATTAGCTCGTGAAAGTCTTATAGATCACTTGCCTATTGAACAAAGAAAAAATAAAACAAGACAAAGATTACTTAAAATCAGGGCTAAAAAAGTTATTACTGCAACAGGTTCAATTGAAAGGCCTTTGATATTTGACAATAATGATCGTCCTGGAATATTACTTTCATCAGCAATTAAAAAATATGCAGATTTTTTTGGTGTTGCTTGTGGAGAAAAAAATATTCTCCTAACAAATAACGATAGTGCTTATGAAACTGCTATTAGTTTAATTCAAAAAGGAATAAATATTGAGGCTATCATTGATAATAGAGAGTCTATTGATTCAAAATTAATTTATGAAGTAGAAAAAAATAATATCAAGATTTTCAAAGGATTTACTGTTGTTAATACTTCAGGTTATAAAAAAATTAATGGAGTTTCTATAATGGAACTTTCAAAAGATGGACAAAAAGTTATAGGTTCTAAAATAAACTTATCATGTGATTGTTTAGGAATTTCAGGTGGATGGACTCCAGCTGTACATTTATTTACTCAATCAGGTGGAAAATTACAATTTAGGGATGAAGATCAAGTATTTATTCCTAAAACTTATCCCTCAGACCAGATAAGTGTAGGTAGTTGCAATGGTGACTTAGAATTAGATAAAATTATATTGAACATTTCAAAATCTTTAAAGGAATTTTTGAATATAAAAAAAACAGATTACGAAAATATTGAAGTTTTATCTTCTATGAACAAGTCAAAAAGAAATATTTGGTTATTACCATCAGATAAAATTATAGGTAAAACTAAACCTTTTATTGATTACCAAAATGATGCAACAGCTAAGGATATTAAATTAGCTTTAAGAGAAGGTTTTAGATCAATCGAACATGTAAAAAGATACACAACTACTGGCATGGGAACTGATCAAGGCAAACTAGGCAATATGCATGCTCTAGGAATAATTTCAGAAACTTCTGGTACCAAAATGGGTGAACTTGGCACAACTACATTTAGACCACCCTACACTCCTTTAACTTTTGGAACTATAGTTGGAAGAAATGTTGGTGAATATTTCGACATATTTAGAAAAACACCTTTACACGATTGGCATACAAATAATAATGCTGAATTTGAAAATGTAGGTCAATGGAAAAGAGCCTGGTATTATCCAAAAAAGGATGAAAATATGCATCAGGCTGTTCAAAGAGAAAGTAAAGCAGCGAGAGAAAGTGCCGGTATTTTAGATGCATCAACTTTAGGGAAAATTGATATTCAAGGTACTGATGCTTCTGAATTCTTGAATCGTGTTTATACTAATGCTTGGTCAAAATTAGCTATTGGAAAATGTAGATATGGCTTAATGCTTAATGAAGATGGTATGGTTTATGATGATGGTGTTACAACTCGTTTAGGAGAAAATCATTATATAATGACAACTACGACTGGTGGAGCAGCTAATGTAATGGGTAAATTAGAAGATTACCTCCAAACAGAATGGCCTGAATTAGATGTTTATTTAACCTCTGTTACCGATCATTATGCAACAATAAGTGTTTGTGGTCCAAATAGTAAAAAGATTATTTCAAAAGTTATTCCAAATTTAGATTTAACAGATGAAAATTTTCCACATATGTCATTCAAAAATTCAAATATTGAAAAAGTAAAATGTCGAGTTATGAGAATTAGTTTTACAGGAGAACATAGTTATGAAATTAATGTTCAAGCCAACTATGGAAAATCAGTTTGGGAAAAATGCATGGAGGCTGGGAGAGATTTCAATATTACACCATATGGAACTGAAACAATGCACTTACTTAGAGCAGAAAAAGGTTTCATAATTGTTGGTCAAGATACTGACGCAACAATGACGCCAATAGATTTACAAATGGACTGGATTGTAAGTAAGAAAAAATACGATTTTATTGGAAAAAGATCGTTATATAGATCAGATACAATTAAAGATGATAGGAAACAGCTAGTTGGCCTATTAACTGATAACCCGAATGAAGTATTAGAAGAAGGGGCACAAATAATTGCTGATATAAATAAATCACCTGTTGAAATGTTAGGTCATGTTACATCAAGTTATTACAGTCCAAATCTTAATAAATCTATAGCTCTTGGAGTTGTCAGAGGTGGAAAAAATATGATGGGTCAAAAATTAATCATCCCAATGGAAAAAAAGAATATCAATGTGACAGTGTCTGATCCAGTTTTTTTAGACAAGGAGAATAAAAGATTAAATGATTAATTATAATCAACCACTACCTAAACAAACAATACTACAAGATCTTCAAATGAAAGAAATTAACCCAATAATGAAATTAATTCTTAGAGGTAAAAAAAGAGACTTTGTTTCTGCAGTTGGTAAATCATTAAATATTCTTTTACCAACTGAGGCTAATACCTCCACTCAAAGTGATAAATTAACAGCACTTTGGCTAAGTCCTGATGAATGGATGATTTTTTCAAATGAACCAATTGATGAAAATACTAATAATTATGAAACAGAAAAAATATTAAATAATAACGTTTCAAAATTAAATCTTGGTGCAATTGTGGATGTCACAGATCAGTTCGTTATGATTAGTCTCAAAGGAAATAAAATTTATGAATTATTTCAAGCTGGATCACCTTTTAATTTTAATCATTTTCAAAATAAAAAAGGTGCTGTAATACAAACAATTCTCACAAAAATCGATATAATTGTTCATAATCAAGACAAAAATGTTGTGAATCTATTTGTGAGACGTTCTTTTTCACAACATTTATTTTCTTGGATGAACGACGCTGCGTCAAGATTATAGTCACAATTAATTATTAAATCAGTTAAAAGTTTGTATGAAAAAATTAATTTTAATAGCAATATTTGCTTTTTTACCTTTATCTTTAAATGCAGCATCAAATTTAGACAAAATTTTATCATCAGGAGTTTTAAAAGTTGGAACAACTGGAGACTGGGATCCAATGACAATGAAAGATCCAGCGACTAATAAGTATAAAGGATTTGATATTGACGTAATGAAAGAACTTGCAAAAGACATGGGAGTTAAAATTGAATTTGTTCCTGCAGAATGGAAAACTATTGTTTCGGGTATTACATCAGCAAGATACGATATTTCAACAAGTGTAACAAAAACCCCAAAAAGAGCTGAAGTGGCAGGATTTACAGATACTTATTATAAATATGGAACTGTTCCATTAGTTCTAAAAAAGAATTTAAAAAAATTTTCAACTTGGGAGTCGCTTAACAACTCAAATGTAACAATAGCAACTACTCTAGGTACATCTCAGGAAGAAAAGGCAAAAGAATTTTTTCCTAAATCTAAATTAAATTCAGTTGAAGCTCCTGCTAGAGACTTTCAGGAAGTTTTAGCTGGTAGAGCAGATGGTAATATTACAAGTTCAACGGAAGCAAATAAATTAGTAATCAAATATCCTCAGCTAGCTATTGTTCCTGATGGAGAAAAAAATCCAGCTTTTTTAGCTATGATGGTTCCAAAAGGTGATGACAAGTGGAACAGTTATATTAATGAGTGGATAAAAAAGAAAAAATCATCAGGTTTCTTTACAAAGTTATTAGCAAAATACAATCTAAAGAGTTTATAATCAGTTAGTAATTAATTTTTAATTCTTTATAAATTAGAGAATGAGAAATTTATTTTTTCTATTTCTGATTTTACCACTAACCTCTTGTGGAAAAAATGAACTCAATTGGCTAATTTTATCTCCAAATAATATTGAAGGTTTAACTAATCTTAAATTTTTGTTATCTGGTCTAACTACTACAGTTTATATTTCAGTTATTTCAATATTAATTTCAATGATTATTGGTTTTATTGTAGCTGTTCCATCTTTGGCAAAAAGTAAATATTTAACTTATCTAAATATTGGATATGTGGAAATTGTAAGAGCAATTCCTCTTCTAGTTTTAATCTTGTGGATTTATTATGGCCTACCAATTATGACTGGTATAAGTTTTAGTCCATTTGTATCTGGAATTATTGCTTTATCGTTAAGTGAAAGTGCATTTCAAGCTGAAATTTTTAGAGCAGGTATAAATTCAATTAAAAAAGCTCAATGGGAAGCTGGAAGTTCACTTGGTTTAAATTTTTTTAGAAAGTTAAGGTTGGTTATTCTACCTCAAGCAATTAAAAATATTTTACCCGCTATTGGTAATCAATTTGTCTATGTTTTAAAAATGTCCTCTTTAGTGTCAATAATTGGAATTGGAGACTTAACAAGAAAAGCAAATGAATTAGTAGTTACAACCTATAGACCTTTAGAAATATATACTTTCTTAATAATTGAGTATTTAATATTAATATTAATTGTCTCTTATTTTGTAAGAAAATTAGAAAAAAAACTTAAAAAAGATTAATTTTTCTTCCTCCAATCCCATGGATATTCAAATCTCATCGACCACATACCAAGATTATTTTTTCTTGCATAATCTTCGTCATTTACAAATTTTTTAGAATATTTTCGATAAGCAAAAGCGTAGCCTTCTCTAACTAAAAAACTTGATAAACTAAGATCTTTTACAAAACATTCGGCTAAAGTTCTTTTATATTGATCTTTACCTTCTTTTGTACATTGCACTTCATTTTTGCCAATTTTTTCAATTAATAGCTCTCTAGCTTCAATCCCACATAGGATAACTTCATTATTTTTATTACAAGTTTGTTTAAGTTCTGGAGTATCTATTCCTGAAAATCGTATTTTTTCTCCATTTAGATGAATAGTGTCACCATCAATAATCTTAATTTCATATGATTTAACATCATTGTACGTTAGAAAAAAAATTATTAGACAGATACTAATAGCTAAAAAGAGGTTTATTTTGCTTAAATACATTGTTTAAAAAATAACCAATAAATATTAATAGAGCAATACCCATTAACCAATTAGTAATCATTATTGTGTAAAAAATATCCTCATAGTCCCCTCCTCTAATATTAATTACATACCACAAGCTCAAAAAAGGAAACGCTGTTAATCTCATTATACTTAAATAAAGACTATAAAGAGGTTTTTTAACCGCTTGAAATACAGCTGTAGTAATAAAAAATGCTGGATATATAGGCCCTATTAAAGCTGCTACTTTTAAATAGATAGCACCGTGTTTTATAGCTTCTTGATTATCAGTAAATAAAGATACAAAAAACTCTGCACCAAAAAATAATATTATTCCTGCTACTACCATAAAAGAACATCCAAAAAACAAAGCTTTAGTATACAATTCTCTTATTCTGCCAAAAGCTTTAGCTCCAAAGTTTTGTCCTCCAATTGAAAGAACTGCAGTATTTAAACCAATAACTGGTAATAAAAAAACTTGTTCAACTCTTAAAGCAGCGCCATAACCTGCTGTGGCTAGATCTCCAAATTGTCCAATAAAATATAATATATTAAAAATTCCAACACCAATAAATAACATACTAAACATTACTGGCACTGCTTGATTCACTAATGTTTTTAGAAACTCAAATTTAGGAATAAAACATTCAATTTTTAAATACTTTCTTATTTTACAGTTATACACTTTATAGGCCAAATAAATTGTTCCTATTGATTGAGAAATAACAGTTGCAATGGCAAGACCTGCTATACCAAAGCCTGGTATAAAACCATAACCCCAAATAAATAATGGATTTAAAAAAATGTTTAAGAAAAAACTAAATATTAAAACATTTCTATAGCTTTTTGTGTCACCTTGAGCATTTAAAGTTCCATTTAAAGAAATCTGAATTAGTACAATGAAAGTTCCATAAAATATAATATCTAAATATTCTCTAGTTAATGCTATACCATTAGCATCGGATCCCATAACTCCTAAAAGAAAATTTGAAACGTTTAAACCAAATAACGTAACCAATACCGAAACAGCTAAAGCAAAAATCAACGACTGAGCTATATATAAAGAAGCAATTCTCTCCTTTTTTTCTCCTATAGAATTACCAATTAAAGCATTTGTTGCAGCTCCGAGGCCTACACCAACAGCAATTATAGTAAAATAAATTGGGAAAGATTTAGCTATTGCACCTATAGCTTCAGCTGAAATCTTACCAGCAAACCATGTGTCTACTAAATTATAAAAAGTTTGAAATAATGATCCGACACTAGCAGGAATCGTTACTTTTCTTAATAATGACCAAATTGGATCTTTAGTTAGTTTTATTGATTTTGACAAAGTTATCCTTATTTAAATACTTTTTGGAAAATATATTTTTTTCCGGATTGTTTCGCTTTATATACCTGACTTTGTCTCATTCTAAAACGTGATTTTTGCGTTTCAGTTAAACTGTCATGGCAATTAATGCAGGAAACACCTTCTTCAAACTTTTTTGATCTTTTGTCTCTTGATGAAATAGGCTTTCTACAACCACTACACATAGAATATGAACCTATCTTTAAACCATGTTTAAGACTGATTCTATTATCAAAAACGAAACATTCTCCTTTCCATAGACTGTTTTTTTTCTTAATTTGTTTGAGATAATTTAAAATACCACCATTTAATTGATAGATATTTTTAAATCCTTTCTTTTTCAAATATATAGATGTTTTCTCACATCGTATTCCGCCAGTACAAAACATTGCTACAGGTTTGTCTTTTTTTAATTTATTTAGATATTTCGGGAAATCTCTAAAATTATTTATATTTGGGTTTACTGATCTTTTAAATGTTCCAATTTTGTATTCAAAAGGTTTTCTTGTGTCAATTAAATGAGTATCTTTATTTTTGATTAATTTATTCCATTCATTTGGCTCTAAATGTGTTTCGGTGTTTCTTTCTTTAGAGTTCAAAATTAAATTCATTGGAACAGTTTCTTTTTTGATTTTTACTTTTGGTTTATGAAAAGGCTGAAATTGAGATTTAGAAATATTGCTATTATCAAATTGTTTGAATGAAAATATAGATTTAATTTTTTTTTTTGATTTCTCAATATCTGTGACTTGACCAGAAATAGTCCCGTTTAATCCCTCTTTCGCAATAATTACTGTTCCCCTTATATTATTTGCTATAAGAAATTTTTGTAAATGATCTTTATTTTTCTTCAAAGATCTAATCTTGGTAAATTTATAAAAACCTAATACATTAAACATTATAATATCCTACAGACAGTCATTCCATCACCTAATGGAATAATAATTTGCTCTACCCTATTATCTTCAGACACAAATTTATTAAATTCTCTTATGTTTATAGTTAATTTCTTATTATTTTTTTCATCAGCTACCTCGCCATGCCATAAAACATTATCAACAATAATTAACCCACCTTTGTTTAATAATCTTAAAGATTTTTCATAATATTCTTTATAATTAATTTTGTCTGCATCAATAAAAACCATATCAAATTTATTTTTTTTTAGTTCGTCTAAAGATTTAAGAGCTGGTTTTATTATAGTTTTAATCTTATGGTCTTGTTTAGCTTTTTTAAAAAAACCTAATGCTATTTTGTTAGTTTCTTCATTTTTATCAAGAGCAATTAATTTTCCATCATCAGGTAAAGCGAGTGAAATAGAAAGGGCACTTAGTCCAGTAAAAGTTCCAATTTCAAGTACATTTTTAATATTTGTAACTTTTATTATTAAATGAAGAAAATGACATTGTGTAGGATCAATCTGCATCCTTTTGATATCACCTAAGGTTTTATTATATTCAATGATTTCTTGTTGAATGGGATTTAACTTTAAACCAAAATCATTAATATAATTTTGTAATTTTTCTGTAATATCGAGGTTTTCACCCATTAATTAAAGCTTTTTCTTTAATATTTCATTTATTAATTGTGGATTAGCTTTACCACCAGAAACTTTCATTGCTTGACCAACAAAGAACCCAAATAATTTTTCTTTGCCCTGTTTGTACTCAATAGCTTTTTCTCTGTTATCATTGATTATTTTATCTATTAGAGCTTCTAAAGCTTTTGGATCGCTTTGTTGTTTTAATCCTTTTTCCTCAACAATTTTTTGTGGATCTTTGTCTCCATCCATCATTAATTCAAATATTGTTTTAGCTATTTTTCCTGAAATTGTCCCATTCTTAATTAAATTTATCAATATTGCTAAGTTTTTTGCACTTATTGGGCTTTGAGAAATTTCTAAATTTTTACTATTCAAAATGGCAAATAATTCACCTGTTATCCAATTAACCGCTAATTTAATATCTTTGTTCTTGCCCATTTTTGTTATAACTTCCTCAAAGTACTTCGAGGTCTCAAAATCAGAAACTAAAATTGTTGCTTCATAAGGTGAAAGATTGAAATCATCTATAAATCTTTTCTTTTTATCGTCTGGTAATTCTGGAATCTCAGTTTTAAGTTTTTCTATAAATTGATCGCTTACCTCTAAAGGTAACAAGTCAGGATCTGGAAAATATCTATAATCATGAGCATCTTCTTTTGATCTCATAGACCGAGTTTCATTCTTTTTAGTATCATATAATCTTGTTTCTTGATCTATTGATTTGCCCTCTTCAATTAAATCAACTTGTCTATTAGCTTCAAAGTCAATGGCCATTTGCATAAATTTAATTGAATTAACATTCTTGATTTCACATCTAGTACCTAAATCTTTTGAACCTTTAGTTCTTACTGAAACATTAACATCAGCTCTTAATGATCCTTCTTGCATATTTCCATCACATGTACCTAAATATCTCATAATTGATCTAAGTTTTTTGATATAAGTGCTAACTTCATCTGGTGATCTTAGGTCTGGTTTACTAACAATTTCCATTAAAGCTACACCAGATCTATTAAGATCAACAAATGTATTTTTTGGGTCTAAATCATGAATACTTTTTCCTGCATCTTGTTCTAAATGTAATCTTTCAATACCAATTTCTTTTTGTCCTTCAGGCATATCTAAAATAACCTTGCCCTCACCTACTATCGGATCTTTAAATTGAGAAATTTGATATCCTTGAGGAAGATCTGCATAAAAATAATTTTTTCTATCAAATACAGATCGTTTATTTATTTTTGCCTTAAGACCAATACCTGTTTTAATTGCTTGTTTTACACAATATTCATTAATTACTGGCAACATTCCAGGAAATGCTGCATCAACTAAACTTACTTGAGTATTAGGTTCGGCACCAAATTTAGTTGATGCAGTAGAAAATAACTTTGAATCAGAGGTAACCTGGGCATGTACTTCTAATCCAATAACAACTTCATATTGATTATCATTTCTATTAATCAAGTATTCTGGTTTATTTTTACTCATTTAATCCACCAATCAGAAATCTTATTTTTAAAATCGATTTTTTCTTCCATAGCATAAGCAATATTCAAAATATTTTGTTCATCAAAAGCTTTACCAATTATTTGTAATCCCAATGGATATCCTTTATCATCATGACCAGCTGGTATAGATATCCCAGGCAAACCAGCTAAATTCACTGGAACTGTAAAAATATCATTCAAATACATTGAAACTGGATCATCCTTCTTTTCACCGATCTTAAATGCTGAACTAGGTGTTGAAGGTGTTAGTATTGCATCTACTTTTTTATAAGCTTCATCGAAATCATTTTTAATTAATTTTCTTACTTTTTGAGCTTTAAGATAATAAGCATCATAATAGCCTGATGATAAAACATATGTTCCAATCATTATTCTTCTTTGAACTTCAGCACCAAAACCCTCTGATCTAGTTTTTTCATACATGTCAATTAGGTTCTCTCCCATTGCTCGAAATCCGTATTTTACACCATCATACCTAGCTAAATTAGATGAAGCTTCAGCAGGTGCTACTATATAATAAGTAGGTAAAGCATAACTTGTATGGGGAAGCGATATATCGACTATTTCAGCACCACAGTCTTTTACGAATTGTATTCCCTTTTGCCAAAGTTCCTCAATTTCTTTTGGCATATCTTCAACTCTGTATTCTTTGGGTATTCCAATTCTTTTACCTTTAATATTATTTGTTAAATCTTTAGAGTATTCATTTCTTTTAAAGTTTATCGAAGTAGAGTCTTTTGGATCATAAGTACTAATAATCTCTTGGAGCAATGCACAATCTTTTACATTTTGAGCCATAGGACCTGCTTGATCTAGTGATGATGCAAAAGCAACTATTCCATATCGAGAACAGCTACCATAAGTAGGTTTTAGACCTACAGTACCAGTAAAAGAAGCTGGTTGTCTAATTGATCCACCTGTATCAGTTCCAATAGTTATTGGTGTTAATTGACCCGCAAGAGCTGAAGCAGAGCCACCTGAGGAACCACCAGGAACCAAGTTCTTGTCAATTGGGTTTTGTACATTTCCATAAAAACTTGTTTCATTTGAAGAGCCCATTGCAAACTCATCACAATTTAATTTTCCAAGAAGTATAGCACCTTCATTCCAAATATTTTGTGTAATTGTAGACTCATATGTTGGGATAAAATTATCTAAAATTTTACTTCCAGCAGTTGTACGGATATTTTTCGTACAAAATAAATCTTTAACTGCAATCGGTATACCAGGTAATTTTAAATCTAAATTAGGTTTTTGATCAAATTTTTTAGCTTTATCTAAAGCAGATGAATAATCTTCAGTAATGTAGGCGTTTAGTTCATTTGATTTTTCAGATCTGTCTATAAATGCTTTAGTAATCTCTACCGAAGATAGTTTTTTTTCTTTAATATTTTTAATCAAACTTGAGAGAGACTGTTTTGTTATATCAGACATTATTCAATCACCTTAGGAACAACAAAATAATCCTCATTATCCTGAGGTGAATTTTTAATTACTTGTTCTCTTATATCTTTGCTTTTAACCTCATCAGATCTTAATTTAAGTGTTGTTTCGGCAATTGACGTTAGCGGCTCAATATTATCAGTCTTTAATTCATTAAGCTTTTCAATAAATTTGAAAATTGAATTTAAATCACCTACTAATTTCTGCGCTTTTTGTTCATCTACTGATATTCTTGATAGTTTAGATATGTGCTTTATTGTTTTAAGATCTATACTCATATGCTATTTAAATATGAGGCAAACTACCACTTAAGTTTAAATTATACAACATGATGACCTTAGAGGAATTCAAAAAAAAACAGATAGATAAGTCTAGATTAATAGGTTTAGACCTGGGATCTAAAAGAATTGGTGTATCAATATGTGATGAAAAACAATTAATTGCCACACCATTTAAAACTATAATCAGAACTACGTCTAAAGAGCTAATAAATGAACTTAAAATTATAATCAAAGATAACGATATAAAAGGAATTATTATAGGAAATCCCCTTAATATGGATGGATCATCAAGTAGTTCGACACAGTCTGTAAAAGATACCTCTGATAATATAGGAAAAAGTATTAATTTGCCTGTTTGTTTATGGGATGAAAGATTATCAACTGTAGGGGCTTTTAATCTATCAAGTCAACTGGATGTTAATGTTAGTAAAAGAGAAAAAAAAATAGATGAAAATGCTGCTGCATTTATATTACAAGGTGCAATAGATTTTTTAAATAATTAATACTTGCTATTATAGAGGTTTATAGTTATAGAGTTGGTTTTAATGGCAATTAAAATCAATAAAGCTATTAAAATTTCTCAAAAACATCTGTTAGGTATCCAAGATTTATCAATTAATGATGTTAATTTAATTTTAGATGAGGCTCAAACTTTTATAAAACTTAACCAAAGTAAAAATAAGAAAATAGCTACTCTGAATGGAAAAACTCAAATCAATTTATTTTTTGAACCTTCTACTAGAACTCAAAGTTCATTTGAACTAGCAGGAAAAAGATTGGGAGCAGATGTTATGTCAATGAATATGGCAAATTCAGCTATTAAAAAAGGTGAAACTTTGATTGATACAGCAATGACGTTAAATGCAATGCACCCAGATATAATTGTTATAAGGCATCAAGACTCAGGAGCATGTAATTTATTATCACAAAAAGTTAATTGTGCAGTTCTGAATGCAGGTGATGGTAGAAGAGAACACCCTACTCAGGCACTTTTAGATGCTTTAACCATTATAAATAGAAAAAAAAAAATTGAGGGTCTTAAAATTGCAATTTGTGGTGACATCCTACACTCAAGAGTGGCAAGATCAAATATTTACTTACTTAATATGCTTGGTGCTGAAGTAAATATTGTTGCTCCAACAAATTTAATGCCAAAAGAAATAGAAAAATTTGGAGCAACTACTTTCACTGATATGAACAAAGGCCTTAAGGATTGTGACATAGTAATGATGTTGAGATTACAAAATGAACGAATGGCAGGATCGTTTCTTTCTTCTAATAGAGAATATTATGAATATTATGGATTAACACCAGATAAACTTGATCATGCAAAACCAGATGCTTTAATTATGCATCCAGGACCTATGAATAGAGGAATCGAAATTGATACAAGATTAGCAGACGATATAAATAAAAGTGTAATTAAAGAACAAGTAGAACTAGGTGTGGCAGTTAGAATGGCATGTTTAAAAATATTTTGTGATTAAATGAAAAAACAATTTTTCATAAACGCTAATATAGTAGACCCTCATAATTCATTAAATGAAAATGGAGGTTTGATTATTAATGAAGATGGTAAAATTGAAGCTATAGGAAAAAAAGTAAACATTAGCAATTTACCAAGTAGAGAGAAGCCAATTGATCTCAAAGGTAAATATATCTTTCCAGGATTAGTTGATATGAGGGTATTTGTAGGTGAGCCTGGTTATGAATATAAAGAAAACTTTAGAACTTTAAGTGAGGCTGCTTTATCAGGTGGTGTTACATCAGTTGTCACTATGCCAAATACAGACCCAATTATTGACAATGTTTCAATAGTTGACTTTTTAAAAAGAAGAGGAAGAGATAAATCTAAAATAAATATTTTTCCTTGCGCTTCACTTACTAAAAATATTGAAGGCACCAATATGACTGAATTTGGTCTATTGCAAAATAAAGGAATAATTGCTTTCACTGATGGTATCAAAACAATTCAAAACCCTAGATTAATGTCTAGAATAATGAATTCTGCAAAAGATCAAGAATGTTTGATTATGCAGCATGCTGAAGATTATGAGCTTGCAAAAAATGGTATGATTAACTCTGGAATAATAGCAACTAAATTAGGCTTATCAGGTATACCAGAAATTGCAGAGAGAATTTTAATTGAAAGGGATTTAACTTTGTTAGAAAAAGTAAAATGCAGATATCATATTTCACAATTATCGTCACAAAAATCTGTTGAAGTAATCCAATACAGAAAAGAAATTGTAAAATTTACTTCAGGTGTTTCTATTAATAACCTTTCCTTAAACGAAAATGATATTGGAGATTTTAGAACTTTTTTAAAATTATCACCTCCTCTTAGAAGAGAAGAAGATAGATTAGCTTTAGTACAAGGTCTAAAGGAAGGTATAATTGATGTCATAGTTTCAGACCACAAACCTGAAGATGAAGAGTCAAAGAGACTTACTTTTTCTCAAGCAGCAACTGGAGCTTCAGGCATAGAAACACTTTTATCACTTAGCTTAGAATTGTATCATAATGAGTCTCTAAAATTAGAGACAATAATTAAATCATTGACCTCTAATCCAGCTAAAATACTTAAAATAGATAAGGGAAACCTTTCAATAGGAAATGATGCAGATCTATGTATAGTTGATATAGATAAACCCTGGATTGTAAAAAAAGATAAATTAATTTCTAAATCGAAAAATACTTCTATAGAAGATAAAAAACTTCAGGGAAAAGTTACAAATACATTTGTAAAAGGAAAAGAATTATTTAAGCTATAGTATGGATGTTCTAATAATAGCTATAACTTCATACCTAATGGGTTCAATTCCATTTGGACTCATATTAACTAAATTTTTTTTAAAAAAAAACATTAGAGAAATTGGTTCTGGAAATATTGGAGCAACAAATGTACTTAGAGCGGGTAATAAAGTTGTTGGATATACAACATTAATTTTAGATGTATTAAAAACTATTGCACCAGTTGTATATGTAAAATTTAATTTTCCAGATTTTTTATATATTGCTTCTCTATGTTCTTTTTTAGGACATGTTTTTCCTTTTTGGCTTAAATTTAGAGGAGGTAAAGGAGTTGCTAGTTATCTTGGAATTTTATTTGCTATAAATATTTATTTTGGATTAATATTTGTAATTAGTTGGTTAATTATATTTACAATATCTAGATTTTCATCATTATCCTCCTTGGTTGCTTCTGCATCAATACCTATTTATCTAGTAATCATAGCTAATTTTGATGATGCAATTTTTTTTACAACTATTTTTGTGCTAATATTTTTTACTCATAGAGAAAATATTAAAAGATTAAAAAATAATGAAGAAACTAAGACAAAAATTTATTAATTTGACTATCTATATCTTTTGAGTACTTTGTAGACTATGAATCTAGTCATAGTTGAAAGTCCTGCAAAAGCAAAAACTATTAATAAATATTTAGGTGACAAATATAAAGTTTTAGCAAGCTATGGACATATACGAGATCTTCCATCTAAAAATGGGTCTGTTGATCCTGAGCAAGATTTTAAAATGGAGTGGGAAGTTGACAGTTTTTCAAAAAAATACTTAAAAGAAATTACAGATGCAGCAAAGGAATCATCAAAAATTATATTAGCTACTGACCCTGATCGTGAGGGTGAAGCTATAGCTTGGCATGTAAAAGAATATTTAAATGAAAAAAAACTTTTAAAAGATAAGGAAATTGAACGCGTAGTTTTTAATGAAATTACTAAAAAAGCAGTAATTCATGGTATAGAAAATCCAAGACAAATAGAGCCGTTACTTGTAGACGCTTATATGGCTAGACGAGCTTTAGATTATCTAGTTGGTTTTAATATTTCTCCAATTCTTTGGACTAAATTACCAGGATCAAAATCTGCAGGAAGAGTCCAATCTGTTGCGCTTAAATTAATTACTGAAAGAGAGCATGAAATAGAGTCATTTAAACCAGAAGAATTCTGGACTTTAAGTATTAAATTTATTGATGAAAAAAATCAAAATATTACAGCTAGTATTAGTCAGCTAAATAATAATAAAATAGAAAAATTTTCATTCAGGAATAAAGATGAAATAAATAAAGCCATATCAAATATAAATCAAAAAAAATTTAATATTACTGATATTTCTAGCAAAGTTGTAAGTCGTAATCCTTCAGGACCATTTACTACATCTACTCTTCAACAAACAGCTTCAAGTAGATTAGGTTTTGGTGCGTCCAGAACAATGCAAATTGCACAAAAACTTTATCAAGGTATAGAAATAGAAGGTGAAACAATAGGTTTGATCACTTATATGAGAACAGACGGAACCAATTTATCTAAAGATGCTGTTTCAGATTTTAGAACTTATATTGAAAAAGAAATTGGAAATGAATACTTACCTGAAAATCCTTTAAATTATTCTGGAAAAAAAGCTAAAAATGCTCAAGAAGCCCATGAAGCAATAAGACCTACCGATATTATTAGAGATCCCCAAAGTGTTAAAAAATATCTCAGTACAGATCAAAATAAACTTTACGACTTAATTTGGAGTAGAGCCCTATCCTCTCAAATGGAGTCTGCTAAATTCGATAGAAATACTATTACGATAACATCAGAAAATAATGATACTGTTTGTAAAGCTAGTGGTTCTGTACTTAAATTTGATGGTTTTTTAAAAATTTATAATAATCCTATTAAAGATGATGATGAAAATATTTTACCAAATATGTCCAGGGGACCTATTAATATTGAGTCTTTATTAGACGACCAGCATTTTACACAACCTCCACCAAGATATTCTGAGGCTAGTTTAGTTAAAAAACTAGAAGAACTAGGCATTGGAAGACCTTCTACATATGCTAGTATAATCTCTACAATAGCCAACCGAGGATATGCTGAAATATTAAATAAACGATTTTTTCCAACAGATAGGGGTAAATTAATTTCTGCTTTTTTGGAAAAATTATTTTCTAAATATGTCGATTATAATTTTACTGCCAGTTTAGAAGATCAACTTGATGAAATTACAACAGGAAAAGAAAGTTGGATTAAAGTTTTAGAGCTTTTTTGGAAAGATTTTAACAATAATGTATCTGAGGTAAAAGAAAAAAGAACAAGAGAGGTTTTAGATCTTCTAAATGATAGTTTAGGAGATTTAGTCTTTGATAAAGATAATAAAGGAAATATAATAAGAAATTGCCAACTATGTAGTTCTGGAACACTAAGTTTAAAGAATAGCTTCAGAGGTGGTGCTTTTATTGGTTGTTCAAACTACCCTGAGTGTAAATTTACACGACCATTATCTAAATCAAAAGCTGCTGCTCAAGCTCAATTGGCTGAGCCAAAATTTATTGGAAAGCATGAAAATGGAAATGATATATACTTAAAAAATGGACGATTTGGTCCTTATCTTCAATATGAAAAAATTTTAAGCGATCTCGAACTTGAAAAACCTACTAGAAAAAAAAAGAAAACTAAAAAAAACAAATCAGACGTAAATGAACTTCTAAAAAATGTTTCCATACCAAAAGGCTTGGTATTAGAAAGTATTGATTTAGATAAAGCTCAATTTTTATGCTCTCTTCCTAAATCATTGGGAATAAATCCTGATAACCAAAAAGATATAACATTAAATACAGGTAGATTTGGCCCTTATTTAAAATGTGAAAATAAATCTGCGAGAATAGAAAATATTGAAGAAATTTTTTCTATTGGTTTGAATAGGGCTATAACATTAATAGCTGAAGCAAAACCAGGAAGGATGTCATCTTCAATAATTAAGGACTTAGGTGAACATCCAGAAGATAAAAAACCTGTAAGAATTATGAAGGGACAATATGGTCCTTATATTAAATATAAGTCACTTAATGCTACAATACCTGAGGAAAAAGATCCTACAGAATTAACTATGGAAGAAGCATTAATTTTGATAGAAAAAAGAAAAGAATACGATAGAAATAAAAAGAGAAAAAAATGATTAAAAAAATTATACTTTTATTTATAGTCATAACATTGTCATCATGTTCATCAGTAAAAGAGAAAACTAGTGGATTAAAAGAGATAGGAAATATTGGAAAAACATGTCCACCAAAAGAAGAAAGAACTTTGAAACATATTTTTTGCAATGAAGCTGAATAAAATTCAAAAAAATTAAATATGACATTTGAAAGTAAAATTAAAGAATTAGGAATAGTACTACCAGAAGCTACTGCTCCTGTAGGATCTTATGTTGCTACAAAAATAGTTGGAAATTTACTATATATTTCAGGTCAAATATCCATTAATGAAAATGGAGAATTGATTAAAGGTAAAGTGGGAAAAGATTTAAACACAGAAGATGGATACAATGCTGCTAAAAGATGTGCTTTAAGTATAGTTTCTCAAGTTAAAAAAGCATGTAACGATGATTTATCAAAAGTAAAATCTTGCGTTAAACTAACTGGTTTTGTAAATTCAAATGATACATTCACAGAACAACCAAAAGTTATAAATGGTGCGTCTGATTTAATAGCATCTATATTTGGTGATATTGGAACTCATACAAGAGCTGCTGTAAGCACTAACAGTCTACCATTAGGAGTATCTGTAGAGGTTGATGCAATTTTTGAATTAAACTAAGATTTATCTACCAATACTATAATATTTAAATCCTTGATTTTTGATTTTAGTTGGAGTGTATATATTTCTCATATCGTAAATAATAACCTTTTTATTTTTTAATAAATTTTTAAAATTGATTGATTTAAAATCATTCCATTCCGTGTGAATAATTACTAAATCAGAATCTTCTAAAGAATACTTGATTGTTTTTGAGTAATAAACATTCTTAATATTTGAAAATTCTTTTTTAGATCCTGTTGGATCAAAATATTTAATTATTGCACCTTTTTTTGATAATGCAGGAATCATTAAAAGGCTAGATGAATCTCTCATATCGTCTGTATTAGCTTTAAAAGTTACACCTAAAAAAGTTATTTTTTTATTTTTAATTCTCTTACCTAAAATTTCATAAACTCTATTAAGCAACAAATTGGATCTATTTTTATTTGATTTAATTACAGATTTAACTACTGACAAATTTGATTTAAACTTATCTGCTGTTGAGGTTATAGCTTTTGTATCTTTTGGAAAACAAGATCCTCCATAAGCAGGTCCTGCTCTTAAAAATCGACTTCCTATTCTCTTGTCTAAACCCATGCCTATAGATATATCTTCAACGTTAACACCTGTTTTTTCACATAAATTAGCTATTTCATTAATAAAAGTAATTTTTGTAGCTAAAAAAGCATTAGATGCATATTTGATTAATTCGGCAGCTCTTCTTGAAGTTTGTAAATATGATGCACCTTTTGATATCAAAGGACTATATAGACTCTTTAAAATACGATTAGATTTTTTGTTGTTAGAACCAACTACGACTCTATCAGGATATATAAAATCTCTAATTGCTTCTCCTTCTCTTAAAAATTCAGGATTAGATACAACAGAAAATTTTTTTTTGTTGTTTTTTTTTGACAAAATTTTTTCAATTTCATCACCCGTAGTAAGAGGAACTGTTGACTTAGTAATGATTATCTTAAATTTATTTATTGAGGAACTAATTTCTTTAGCGACATTATAAATTTGACTTAAATCGGCAGAACTGCCATGTTTTTTAGTTGGAGTGCCAACACAAATAAAAATAATATCAGAGTCTTTTACTGACTTTTTTAAATTTGTAGAGAAATTTAATCTTTTATTTTTATAATTCTTGGTTACTAATTCAGTTAATCCAGGTTCATAGATAGGAACTTTTCCCTTTATTAGCTGATCTATTTTTTTAGTATCTTTATCTACACATATTACATCATTACCCAAGTCAGCAAAGCATACACCGCTAACTAGTCCAACATATCCGGTACCTATCATACACAACTTCATAATTTAGCAATCTCTAATGTTGATTTAATATAACCTTGCATACTTCCACAATCTAAATATTTTCCAGAAAAACTATGTGCAATAAATTTATTATCTTCATAAATTAAGGATTGAATTGCATCAGTAATATGTATCTCTCCACCTTTTCCTGGCTTTTGCTTTGACAGTTTTGAAAATATACTCTTGGGAAGAATATATCTGCCTATTACAGCTTGATTTGATGGAGCATTTGAGATTGATGGTTTTTCTATTACATTTTTAATAAAATAATTTTCTTTGTTCAGCTTTTTACCTAATTTATAGATCCCCCATCTTGAAACAGATTTTTTATTTACTCTCATACTTGCCATTACTGAACATTTATAACGGGTATTAATTTTAATCATTGATTTAGAACAATTTTTTTTGATAATAAGATCATCAGGTAATAACATTAAAAAAAACTTATCATTGATATATTTTTTAGTTTTTAAAACAGCATCACCTGTTCCTAAAGGTTTGTCTTGATAAACAAATTTTATCATTTTTTTGTACTTTAAAATTTTTTTATATTCTTTTATAATTCTCTGATCTTTTTTTCTTTTGATTATTTTTTTATAAAATTGATCATTATAAAAATATCTTTTTATCATTTCTTTTTTTTTAGAAATGATAAATATAATCTCCTTGATACCAGCTTCAATACATTCGTCTAAAATATATTCGATACCAGGTTTTCCATTAATAGGGAGCAATTCTTTTGCAAAAACACTGGTTAGAGGAAGGAGTCTTGTGCCTAATCCAGCTAAAGGAATAATTGCTTGTTTAATCATTTAAATGTTTTACTTATAAAAAAAACTAATACAAATGAAAATTATATTAAATAGCAAAGATTTAAGAAAAAAAATAAATCATATTAAAAATCTAGGTTTTGTTCCAACAATGGGATCAATTCATGAGGGTCACTTATCTTTAATTAAAAAATCTGTAACTAATTGTAATAAAACATTGGTTAGTATTTTCATAAATCCCAAGCAATTTAATAAAAAAAAAGATTTTATTAATTATCCTAAAAAAATAAATTCAGATTTATCAATATTAAGAAAAAGTAAAGTTGACTATGTATTTATACCAAAGATAAAAGATATATATAGTTATAAGAGATTTAGAAAAATTAAGTTAAATAAAAAAGACAAGATATTATGTGCAAAACACAGAAAAGGTCATTTCGAGGGTGTTTTAGATGTTATGGATAGATTGACAAAACTTATCAATCCAAAAAAAATTTTTATGGGTAAAAAAGATTTTCAACAATTTATTTTAGTTAAAAATTACATTAAAAAAAAATATAATATTAATGTTATAGGATGTCCAATAATTAGAGATGTAAATAATGTTGCTTTATCTTCTAGAAATTTTTTATTAAATAAAAGAGAACTCTTAATATCAAGTCAAATAATAAATAATTTACTTTTTTTTAAAAATAAATTTAGAAAATCAAAAAATATTAATCATCTTTTAAGAATAAAAAAAATTGAACTTCAAAATAAATATGAAATAAAGATTGAATATTTGGAAAATAGAAAAATTCATAACTTTAAAAAAATTAACTATATTAATAAATCAAATATATTTATTGCTTATTATATAAAAAAAGTAAGATTAATTGATAACTTATAAATAGTAAGCTCCAACTCCTAAGAAAGATACGAATCCAATAACATCTGTAATTGTTGTAACAAAAACACCTGATGCTATAGCTGGGTCGATTTTAAACTTTTTTAATGTAACTGGTACAACAATCCCAAATAAACCTGCGACTACCATTGTTATAATCATTGATATTGAAATTATTAAAGAGAGTTGAGAATCCTGAAACCAAACTTGAACAATAAAAGAGCTTATAATTGCAAAAATAATACCATTTAAAATACCAATATTAAATTCTTTTAAAATATTTTGATTAAAATTATTTTTAGTTAAATCATTTGTTGCAAGAGTTCTTATGGTTACAGCTAAAGTTTGCATTCCAGCATTCCCACCCATTGATGCAACGATTGGCATTAAAAAAGCTAAAACAACCATTTGTTCAATTGTAGCACCAAATAAACTTATGCAATATGTTGCCAAGAAAGCGGTAAATAAATTCAATAAAAGCCAATTAAATCTTCTTTTGGTTTTAGTAAAAACACCATCTGTAATTTCTTCATCACCAACACCTGCTAATCTTAAAGCATCTTCCTCAGCTTCTTCTTTTAAAACAGTAAGAACGTCATCAGATGTTATCATTCCAACCAATTTATTAGTTTTATCTATAACACATGCTGAATTTAATCCATAATTTTCAAATGAATGTCCAACCTCTTCTCTATCCATATCAACTGGAACTAAAAAAATAGATTCATCCATTATAGATGACATTTTAGTATTTCTAGAAGTTCTCAAAACTTTAGATGAGGGAACAGCTCCAATTGGTTTAAAATTCTCATCAACAATATAAATCTCTAAAAATTCCTCAGGTAAATCTTTATTTTCTCTTAAATAATCAATTGTTTGACCAACACTCCAATTACTTGGAATAGCAGTAAATTCCCGTTGCATTATTCTTGCTGCACTGTCCTCTGGATAACTTAGACCTTCTAATAAAGCAAAACGATCTTTAGGAGGTAATAAACTTAATATGGAATTTTTATCCTTTTCACCAACATTTTCTAAAATAGCTATCGCATCATCAGACTCAAGATTTTTTAATATTCTAACTATTGCTTCAGATGAAAGATATTTTATTATTTCTGATTGTACAGACTCATTAAGTTCAACAAACACTTCAGGATCAATCTTAAAATTATTAAGTTTAATTAAATTTTCTCTATCATTTAGGCTAAGATGTTCTATGATATCAGCTGCATCAGCTGGGTGCATTTCCTTAAAAGAATTAGATATAAAAAGTGCGTCGTTACTTGAAATTTTGTCTGTAACAACTTTTATATATTCTTTATTAAATTCAAAATTGACTTTTTTATCTTTGATTTTTTTAATTAAAGTCATAAATTTACCTATTATTCTGTCGGAACTTTTAATACATAATAAAGAGATTACAATTTTTAAATGACCATAGAAATTAAAAAGTCCCAAAAACCTGTAAAATATGCTGATGCTTTAAAACTTATGGAAAAGCGATTATTAGATATAGATAAAAAAAAGTCTGATGATTTAATCTGGATTTTAGAACATGAGGATATTTATACAGCTGGTACAAATTATAAAGAAAATGAGATTATAGATAAATCAATAAAAATTTTTAAGACAAATAGAGGAGGAAAAATTACCTTTCATGGTCCTGGTCAACTAATTTGTTATTTTGTTATTGACTTAAAAAAAGGTAAAAAAGATATTAGAAAATTTATTTCTATTCTTGAAAAAACAATAATAGATACACTTAAATCTTATAATATTAATACATTTGCAGACAAAAAAAATATTGGAATTTGGTACAATGATAATTCTCAAATTAAAAAAGTTGCTGCTATCGGTATTAAAGTTAGTAAATGGATTGCTTATCACGGATTTTCAATAAATATAAATAATGACTTAAATAAATATAAATCGATAATACCCTGTGGGATTGAGGATAAAGGTATTATAAACTTAAAAAAGATTAAAGATCAAAATTATAAAGAGTTGGAAAATAAGTTAATTAATAATTTTATTTTAAATTTATAAAATTTAGTCTTTTAGTCTTTAACAGTTTTTTAAAATAATCTGGTAATAAAGCTTTGTAAGTATATTTTTTTTCATTTATCATAAATCTTATTTGATAAGAATGAAGCATAAGATCTTTGTTAATTCCTTTAGTAGAAATTGAAGATCTATATTTTTTATCACCGTAAATAGAGTGTCCAATATTAAATAATTGTTTTCTTAATTGATGCTTTCTACCTGTAATAGGTTTCATTTCAACTAAAGAGGAATTTGAATTTTTATCAATAACTTTGAAAATAGTTTTTGCTTTTTCAATAATTTTTTTTCCATTATCATAACGTATTAAGTCATCGACCCATTCACCTGAGTTTTTTTCTAATTCACCATGACATATAGCTAAGTAAGTTTTATGAACTTTTCTTAATCTAAATAATGAAGTTAAGAGCTGTGCAGTTTGTCTATTCTTAGCTATAATGAAAACCCCAGATGTATCTTTGTCCAATCTATGTACAGAATAAGGTTTTGTTCCCTCAAAAATTTTGCTCTTTGAAAATATATCAACTAAATTTTTTTTTGATTTTGTACCTCCTTGAACAGAAATACCTGAACTTTTATTCAAAACAATAAAATCATCATTATTATCTATAATCAAATCTTCATTGGCTTTGATTATTTCGTTAGAAGGGTCAAAAATAATTTTTTTTTGATTATTCTTCAACTTAAAATTAAAATTGAATACATTAATTTTATCATTTGTCTTAACTTTAAAAGAACTTTTAACTTTTTTATTATTAACTCTAATTTTTCCTAATCTTAAAGTTTTTTCTATTAATCCTTGAGGAATCTTACCTAAGTTATTTCTTATCCATCTGTCTAAACGCATATCATTACACGTTGTAACAACGATATATTTCTTAATCATGATTTTAAAGTATATTTTTAAGCTGTAATTTTTTTATCTTTTTCTTTTTTATCAGCTTCTTTTACAGGATCTTTTTTCTTTTTATCTACTCTTTTTGCTTCTACATCCCTATCAACAAATTCTATTATTGCCATTGGTGCATTATCTCCATATCTAAAACCTGCTTTAATAATTCTTGTGTAACCACCGGATCTTTTTTCATATCTTTTTGATAAAGTTTTTTTCACTTTGTTTGCTGATTTAATATCTTGAAGTTGTGAAACTAACATTTTAGTGTTATGTAAATTATCTTTTTTTCCCAATGTAATAATTTTTTCAGCTTCTGGTTTTAGAAATTTTGCTTTTGGTAATGTTGTCTTTATTTGCTCATACATAATTAATGAATTTAACATATTTTTAAGTAATGCTTTTCTGTGTTCAGAAGTTCTATTTAACTTTTTATTTGCAATACCATGTCTCATTATATTGCTTCTTCTAGTTTTTTAGACATTTCTGCTATATTATCTGGAGGCCAATTTGGAATTTCCATACCTAAATATAAAGACATTCCAGTTAAAACTTCTTTAATTTCATTCAAGGATTTTCTTCCAAAATTTGGAGTTCTTAACATCTCACCTTCAGATTTTTGAACTAAATCTCCAATATAAATAATATTATCATTTTTTAGGCAATTCATTGATCTCACGGATAACTCTAATTCATCAACTTTTCTGAGTAAATTTTTATTGAACTCAGGTTCAGTAGAAACTTCTTTAACTGGAGCTTCAACAGGTTCATCAAAATTTATAAACATTTTAAGTTGATCTTGAAAAATTCTAGCCGCATATGCTATTGCATCTTCAGCAGAAATTGATCTATTTGTTTCTACTTCCATAGTAAGTTTATCATAATCAAGAGCTTTACCTT
>CABYGR010000011.1 GCA_902518595.1 uncultured Pelagibacteraceae bacterium
GCTTTGTTGAAACCTTCGTTGGTCGCTAAAGAAGAGAGTCAAATTAAAGAAAAAGCCTTGGAGGTAGTAGATTTTCTTAATTTAGGACATTTAAAAAACGAATTAGCTGGAAATTTATCTGGAGGTCAAAAAAAATTATTAGAATTAGGTCGTACAATGATGGTTGATGCCAAATTAGTTTTATTAGATGAAGTAGGTGCAGGCGTTAACAGAACTTTGCTTAAAGATCTTGGTACAGCAATAGAAAAACTTAACAAAGAAAAAGGTTACACTTTTTGTATGATCGAACACGATATGGATTTTATAGGAAGATTATGTGATCCAGTTATTGTAATGGCAGAAGGTTCAGTTTTGTTTGAAGGAACTGTTGAGGATGCCAAAAAAGATGAAAAAGTAATAGAGAGTTATTTGGGCAGAGGATCAAAAATTAAAGATACAAATTAATGGCTTATTTTCAAGGAATTAAAATGACTGGAGGTTATGGGAATGGGCCAGATATAATTAATTCTTGTACAGTTGATGTTAATAAAGGAGAAATAGTCTCAATTCTTGGACCAAATGGAGCGGGAAAATCTACTGCTATGAAAGCTATGTTAGGTCTTCTTAATTTAAAATCTGGTTTAGTAAAAATTGATGGTAAAGATATTTCAAAATTATCTCCTCAAGATAGAGTGAAAGAGGGAATTTCTTTTGTGCCACAAACAAAAAATGTTTTTGCGGGAATGACCGTAGAAGAAAATTTAGAAATGGGTGCTTTTCTTTTAAAAAATGATTTTAAAGATATTGTAGAAGAAATTTACGGTTTATTTCCTATTTTAAAAGATAAAAGAAATCAATTAGTTGGAGAACTATCAGGTGGTCAGAGACAACAAGTTGCTCTAGGTAGAGCTTTAATGATTAAACCAACAGTTTTGATGCTAGATGAACCTACTGCTGGTGTTTCACCAATTGTTATGGATGAATTATTTGATCATATTATAAAAGTTAAAAAAACTAATGTTGCAATTTTAATGGTTGAACAAAATGCCAAACAAGCATTAAGCATATCTGATAGGGGATACGTATTAGTTACTGGAGAAAATCGTTATTCAGGGACTGGTAAAGAATTGTTGAACGATCCAAGAGTTAGAAGCTCTTTTTTAGGAGGGTAAGATGGATTTGCTAAATGCAATAATTCTTTTATTAAATTATATTTTTATTCCTGCTTTAACCTATGGTTCACAATTAGCGCTAGGTGCAATATTTGTTACTTTGATTTATGGCATTCTAAGATTTGCAAACTTTGCGACTGGAGACATGATGTCGTTTGGTACTATGATTACTATATTGTTTACTTGGTATTTTCAATCAATCGGAATTTCATTAGGAGTTTTACCTACAGCACTATTGGCTATTCCATTTGCGATCTTATTTATGATTTTTTATATGCTTTGTATTGATAAATTTGTGTTTAGGTATTACAGGGCTAACAAAAGTCCTCCAGTACAACTTGCTATGGTTAGTATTGGAGTTATGTTTGTTACTCAGGCTATTGTTAGGATTATAATTGGCCCGTCAGACAGAAGATTTTTTGATGGAGAAAAATTTATAATCAAAGCAGGTGAATTTAAAGAGATGACTGGTCTTAATGAAGGTTTAGCAATAAAATCGACACAAGTATTAACTATATTTGTTACAATTTTATTGGTTTCAATACTGTTTTGGTTTTTGAATAAAACTAAAACAGGAAAAAGCATGAAAGCATACTCCGACAATGAGGATTTAGCGCTTCTTTCAGGAATAGATCCTAAAAAAATAGTGATGATTACCTGGATAATTGCTGGAATTTTAGCAACAATAGGAGGGGCATTATATGGTTTAGATAAAAGTTTTAAACCATTTACTTATTTTAATAATATGCTTCCTATATTTGCTGCAGCTATAGTTGGCGGTATCGGAAATCCGTTTGGTGCTTTTTTAGGTGGTTATGTTATTGCGTTTTCGGAAATATTCTTAACTTATGCTTATAAAAAATTCTTTATGTATATTTTGCCAAAGAGCATGGAACCTGAAAGCTTAGTTCAACTTTTATCAACTGACTATAAATTTGCTGTCTCATTTTCAATACTAGTAATTGTGCTACTGTATAGACCTTCAGGAATATTTAAGGGAAAAGTACTATGAGAAAAAATTTAAATGTAATTGCTGCTTACAGTATCATGATGGTATTAATATTTCTTGTTGGAATTTTTCAATCGTGGAACATAGCATTATCAATTTTCAACATGTGTTTAATTTCAGCTGTCATGACAATGGGAGCAAATATCCAATGGGGGTATGCAGGGCTAATAAATTTTGGAATTATGGGCTATACAGCCCTTGGAGGATTAGCTGCAGTTTTAATTTCAGTAAATCCTATACAAGAAGCATGGCAAGCAGGTGGTTTTAATATTTTGACGAGCTTATGTCTAATTATCTTAATGGTATTAGTTATTAAGTTCATTTTAAAAAAATTTCATAAATCTAAATTAAGAACTTATGGAATTGCATCGATTATAGTTACTGGAATAATTATTATTAGAATAACTGCGGAACCTGGAATTGAAGCTATTGAGGCAGTCAATCCTGCCAAAACAGGTTTCTTGGGAGGATTTGGTCTACCAATTATTTTTTCTTGGATAGTTGGAGCTTTCTTTGCTGGTGGCCTAGCTTTTATAGTTGGAAAAGTAGCATTAGGATTAAGAGCCGACTATTTAGCAATAGCAACCTTACTTATTTCTGAAATTGTGATTTCAATTATTAAACATGAGGATTGGTTAACACGAGGAGTTAAAAATGTAATAGGCCTTAAAAGGCCTGCACCATATGAGGTAGATCTTCAAACAACTGATTGGTTTATAAGTTTAGTTGAAAAATTTAATTCTGGAAAATTAGCTTTAATTTCTAATATGGCAGACAGACAAGCTACACTTAATCAATTGGTAATAGAAGGGTCATCAGTATTTGTTAAACTTTGTTATTCTGGATTATTCTTAGGAGTAGTTATAGTTCTTTTAATATTAACTCAAAAAGCACTTTATTCTCCATGGGGAAGAATGATGAGAGCGATAAGAGACAATGAAGAGGCCGCTAATGCAATGGGAAAAAATGTTGTTAAACAACATTTACTAATATTCATTTTAGGATCTGCAATTGTTGGAATAGCTGGAGCAATGTTAGTAACTCAAGATGGATTATTTACTCCAGGTAGTTACAGACCAATGAGGTATACTTTTTTAATTTGGGTAATGGTTATAGTAGGTGGAAGTGGAAATAATTTTGGTGCAATTCTGGGGGGGTTTGTCGTTTGGTTTTTATGGATTGAAGCAGCTCCTATAGGGTTATATTTAGTTAATTTAACAACTGCTGGTTTAGACGATAGTCATTTTTTAAAAGTTCATTTAATTGAAAGTGTTCCATATTTTAGGTTTTTAATGATGGGTCTTGGTTTGTTATTAATTATGAGATATCGACCTAAAGGTATACTTCCAGAAAAAATAGAAATAAAATAATATTAATATGAAATATATTATTTTAGGAGCCGCAATAGCTTGGGCCATGTACATGGCAGATAAGTACATGTTTTAATGAATAAAAATCTTTGGCTATTGATTTTAAGTCAGATTTTTGCTTTTACTGCTGCACCTGTCACAGTTTTTTTAAGTGGAATTATAGGTAACAAATTTACTCCTATAAAATCTTTAGCAACTTTACCTATGGCATTGTCCATAGTCGGCATAGCAATATTTGCAATATTTGCAGCTAAAATAATGAGTATAATTGGGCGTAGATTAGGATTTATTCTTGCTTCAATTGGAAGCTCAGTTGCATCATTGATAGCCGCATTTTCAATAATAATAGAAAGTTTTATTTTTTTTAATATAGGATGTTTTTTACTTGGTGCTGCGGTAGCTTTTAGTCATCAATATCGTTTTGCAGCTGTAGAAACTGTCAATAAAGAGATGGCACCAAAAGCCATATCAATAATATTATTAGCAGGAGTTGGTTCAGCTTTTATTGGGCCAAATTTAGCTAATATTTCAAAGGAACTTATTTCAAATCATTTATATGCAGGCTCATATATTGTTCTTGCTATCTTAACTTTTTGTTCAACAATTTTTTTATTATTTTATAAAGATAATCATAAGTCAAATGCAATTTATAAAAAAACTACCCGAACTTATTTTGAATTACTTTCAAATCCAAGATTTCTTCAAGCTTTAATAGCCTCTGCTTTTGCATATGCTGTAATGTCTTTTTTAATGACTGCAACGCCCATTAGTATGCATGTAATGGAAAAAATAAATTTGACTAAAACAGGTTTTGTAATACAGACTCATATTGCAGCAATGTTTTTACCATCATTGATTACAGGGAATTTAATTAAAAAATATGGACATAGTAAGATAATGTACACTGGAGTTGTCCTGTTTTCAGTAACAATAATAACTAGTATATTTGATCAAAACTTTATAAATTATTTAATAGCTTTAATATTTTTAGGATTTGGCTGGAATTTTTTATTTATATCTGGAACTAGTTTATTGGTACTATCTTATAGAGAAGAGGAAAAATTTAAAGCCCAAGGTTTTAATGATTTTATTGTTTATTCAGTTCAAGCAGCAGCAAGTTTATCTGCTGGAATATTTCTAAATTTAACAAGCTGGAAAACAATGAATTTAATTTGCATAATTTTTTTAATTATTATTGTCATCTCAACTTTGAGAGCAGATTTTAAGCAAAAAAAACCCCAGTAATTTTCATCACTGGGGTTTTTGAATAAGATATTAACTATCTTTGTTTTTTAGTTTTAAATTTGCCACCTTTAACTTCTTGTTCTAAAAAAGAACCTTCAGCTTCACCGACATTAGTAAAAGTAACTCCAGTTGCACCTTCATAGTCAACTTTTTTACCTTTAGCTAATAAATCTAAGCCTTTTTTAAGCTCACCAGGATAAATCTTTGTTCCTGGGCCGTTAGCAACATCCATTACATTTTTTGCAATTGATGCTCTATCAGCTGATCCACCTGCTTGCATCGCTAAAATAATTAAAGCAGCTGCATCATAAGATTCTCCAGTGTAAGGACCAGAACTATCAATACCAGCAGCACTAGCTACTTTACTAAATACTCCTGCACCTTTTCCAGTTGAACCAGGCATAGAGCCAAAAGATTTACTTAAATCTTTTCCAAATGCATCAACTAAAGATTGACCAATCATTCCATCTGATAAAACAAATGTATCAAATGCGCCAGAGTCTAAAGAAGCTTGAATAATTCCTTTTCCTCCTTGGTCAAGATATCCAATTACTGCTACTGCATCTCCACCTGCTGAAGCAAGAGTTGCAACTTCAGATGAATAATCAGCTTTACCATCTTCGTGAGCAGTTACAGTTGTAACTTTAATACCATGAGCTTTAACTGCTGCTTCGTAAACATCAGCTAAACCTTTTCCATAATCGTTGTTAGTATAAGTTATAGCTACACTTTTAACTTTTCTATCTTTTGTTATGTTAGCTAAGATTTGACCTCCTCTAGCATCTGATGGAGCAGTTCTAAAGAAGTATCCATTATCATCTAGAGTTGTTAATCCTGGAGAAGTTGCTGAAGGCGAAATCATTACTACACCATTTGGTACAGCAACATTTGACGCAATAGCACCAGTTACTCCTGAACAATCAGCTCCCATAATTGCAGCTACACCACCTGAAATTAGACCTTCAGCTGCTGCAGTTGCCGCTGCAGAGTCCACACAAGTTGAGTCTGCTCTTACTGGCTCAATTTTTTTTCCACCTAATAGCGAACCTGAATCCGAAGCTTCTTTGAATGCAAGTTCTGCAGATGCGGCCATAGCAGGAGTTAGAGATTCAATAGGACCAGTAAATCCTAAAATAATCCCCATCTTAATTGCATGTCCGTCTGCCATTACATTTGTTCCAATACTTGAAACAAACATAAAAATAGCAATAAATAATTTTCTCATTATCTTCCTTTTTATTGTTAACAATTTATAAAAGATAAATTAAAGCCTATTTAAATAAATTTTCAATAAGCAAATTATTTAATTTTGTGTAGAAAAAAGACCGAAGTTATTACAATAATACCACCCAATATGAACAATAAAGTTGGAACCTCACCAAATACTAAAAATGTTAATATTATTCCAAAAATTGGAAACAAAGAATAGAAAGGAAAAATTTTACCAACTGTGTAAAATTTATATAAATAAAACATTAACAAATGGGCTCCTAAAGAAACCACAATAGCCTGATAAGAAATAAGCATCCAGGAATTTGAATTAATAGAAACAATGTTCAAAATTATTTCTCCTTCGATAAAATAAGAGATAATAAATAAAACTAAAAAACCTATTAATCCTACAACTGCATTAAGCAAACTAGTATCTAAATTTCTTAATTCTCTTGAATAAACTTGAGCTAATCCAAAAGATAATGCCATTAAACTTGCAAAAAATAATCCTAAAAAATTATTAGCCAACTTAGGATCAAAAAATATTATTAGCACTCCAATAAAAGAACTAAAAATTAAAAGCCATTTTTTTGAACTTATATTTTCACCTAACATTATTGCACTAGCAAGAATTCCAAATGGTATAGCAAGTTGGGAACCCAAGATAATAGGAGATATAATTGATGAATAATAAAGAGATAGATTCATAAATACATAAACCAAAACGCCCATAGAAATAGAAAAAACTATTAAGGATTTAAGATATTTTTTTTCTGGAATTTTAAATTTCCAAAAGGGAATTAAAATAATAAACACAATGCCCATTCTAAGTGAAGCCATTAAAATAGGAGGAACTGAATTGTTAAGTGCTAATTTAGCAACTGGAAAAGCACTACCATGAGCAACCATTATAAAAATTAAAATTAATAAATGTTTGAGTGGCAATTTTTGAAAATTTAAAAATATTGTTTAAAAGTTTCATTGATTGACAAAACACCATAGTCATTCAATCCACCAATAATTAATTGTAAAGCCACAAGTAGAATAAATCCTAACCCGACATAAACTATCCATAAGTGTTTTTGTATGTAGTTTGCAAGATAAGTTGCTAAAGCTCCTGTCAAAATAACTGATAAAACTAATCCAAATATCATAAAGCCAAAATAACCCTTCGCAGCAGCTACAACACCAATTACATTATCAAAGCTAATTGTAATATCAGCAAATAATACTTTTCCAATACTTTGAATATATGAAGGTTCTTTAGATTTTTTTGTGATAGATTTAACTTTTTTAATTTCTAGTAAATCTTTTCTTAAATCATTAACAATCCATATTAATAAAAGGCCACCAATGATTTTAATCCAATAAAATTCAAATAAATAAGTAGCAAAAATTGCAAATATCACTTTAAAGACTAAAGCACCCACAACACCCCAAAGAATTATTTGCTTCCTATTCTTTGGAACAAAGTTTGCAGCAATAGATCCAATGATGACAGCATTATCAGCAGTTAAAATTAAAGTGATAAAAATAATTTTTGTTAAAATGATAAGTTCTTCAATCAAGAAATAAATTTCTCCATTTTATTTAAAGGTCTTAATTCAAGTTTATTTTCTAATAAATTTTCTCTAATAGATTTTGCTGTGTCTAAAGCGCTTAAATTATCCCCATGTATACAAACAGAGTCTATTTCACAAGGTATTTGTTTTCCACTGTGACAATTAATAGACTGAGATTTTACCATCTTTAAAACATGCTTTTTTGCTTCTTCAGGATCAGTGATTAAAGCATGTGGTTTTTTTCTAGATACTAAATTACCATCATCTTCATAATTTCTATCAGCAAAAATTTCACATGCAATTTTCATATTTAATTTTTTTGCAGCTTCTTCCATTTTTGAACCTGTTGGTACAAGGTAAATTAAATCTTTATCAATTTCTTTAATAGCGTTTGCTATTGTTGATGAAAGCTCAATGTCTTCACAAGCCATATTATTTAATGCTCCGTGAGGCTTAATATGTGAAACTTTATTATCATTATTTAATGCTATTTTTTGAAGTATTTCATATTGATCAATTATAAGTTTCCTTATTTCTGCAGAAGTTAAATTCATCCTCTCTCTTCCAAAATTTTCAGGATCTTTGAAAGATGGATGTGCTCCAATACTTACTCCATTTTTTTTAGAAATTTTTATAACTTGACACATTGTTTCTTCATCACCTGCATGATAACCACAAGCAATATTTGCTGAATTTACTATCTCAAGTAAATCAGAATCATACTTATTTGAATGGTGTTTTGATTTTTCACCTAAATCACAATTGATATTAATTTCCATAGTAATAATAGTTGAAGTATAACATGTCATGATAAAAAATATATCTAATCTTGGTGACGCAGGATTATATTGTGATTTTGGGCAAGAAGTAGACAAAGAAACTAACTCTAAAGTAATAAAGTATTTTGAAAGTCTTAAAAAAAAAAAAATTGAAGGAATTATTAATTTAACTCCATCTTACAATAAGTTGATAGTTTCTTTTGATTTAAGAAAAATTAATTTCAGGAAATTAAAAAAAATAGTTGAAAATTTAGATGTTGATAAGGGACAGCCAAGACCAATAAAAAGGATTGAGATACCAGTTTGTTCCGATGATTCTTTCTCTTTAGATATTGAAAGATTAGAAAAAAAACTTTCTTTAAGTAAAGAAGAAATTTATAAAAATTTTTTAAAAAAAGAATACTTTTGTTATATGACTGGTTTTATTGCTGGAATGCCTTTTCTTGGTGATCTTGAAAAAAATATGAGAGCAAATCGTTTAGAAACACCTAGGGTAAAAGTTCCAAAGGGATCAATAGGTTTGACAGAACAATTTGTAAATGTTTATACTTTTGAAAGTCCTGGTGGATGGAATATAATTGGCAATACACCATTAAATCTATTTGATAATACAAAAGAAAAGTATCCAAACTTAATAAACCCTGGGGATATAATTACTTTTAAGCAAATATCTTTTAACGATTATAAAAATTATGGTGAATGATTTTTTTGAAGTAATCAGACCTGGAATTAATACTACATTCCAAGACAATGGTAGAAATAACCTCTACCACATTGGAATTCCATTTAGTGGGGCAATGGATACAAGAAATTATAAATTAGCAAACAGTATAATAGGTAATAAAATTTATAGCCCAGTTGTTGAATTTGCTTATCAGGGACCTTTATTAAAGTATAAGGGAAATAAGATAAATTTTGTTATTACTGGAGATGTTATTTTTAAGTTAATTAAAAAAGATATAGAAGTTTATGGAGAATGTTATGAAAGTTATTCTTTAGAAGATGGAGATAAAATAGATATTATATCCACAAATAAATCTGTTTATGGATACCTTGCAATAAGTGGAGAATTTGATTTAAAATTTCAATGGGGAAGTTGTTCAGTAAATACCAAAGCTAATATAGGTTCTAATAATGGTAAAAAGTTAGAAGTTGATCAAAAAATTAGTATTTCAAAAATTAATTCGAATTTAACAAAGAAAAAATTAAATTACACTAATACAAGAATAGAAAAAATAAGAGTAATTAAAGGAACAAATTATGATTATTTTTCAGAAGAAGGAAAAAAAAATTTTTTTGAAAAAGAATTTACTGTCTCAAAGTTATCTGATCGAATGGGTATGAGATTAGAGGGTCAAAATATCAAAAATATAGTTGATACAAATATAAGATCTGAAGGATTAATTAAGGGTGTTATTCAAGTAACCGCTGATGGTAATCCAATAATAATGTTATCAGATCATGGTACAATAGGAGGATATCCAAAGATTGGGGTTGTTATCAGTGCAGATTATGACAAATTGGTTCAAATTTCATCTGGTTCAAAAATAAAATTTCAAGAAATTGAATTATCTAATGCAGAAACTTTATTTAAGCTATATGAGATGGAAACTCAAAAATTAATTTTACAAACACAATGAATATTGTACGGAACTTACCTGGACCATTATTAATCTTTTTAGGAGCTTTAAGCTTAAGTTTTGGGGGACTTATTGTAAAATCTTTTGAGGGGGCAACATTGTGGCAAATTTTATTTTGGAGATCTTTATTTTTTACTTTGACCATCTTAGCTTTTTTAATAGTTAGTTATAAGAAAAAAATTTTTAAGTCATTTTATGACTCAGGATTGCCTGGATTTATTGGTGGTATAATATTATCTTTTGGTTTTTGTGGTTATGTTTTTGCCATGTACAATACAACAGTAGCAAATACTAATTTTATAATATCACTTCAAATATTATTTCTTGCTATATTTGGATATTTTTTTTTAAAAGAAAAAATTAATGTAATTACTTTAATTTCAATTATTTTAGCAATAACTGGTGTTTTATTAATGGTTGGAAATTCATTAACACCTGGGGAATTATCTGGAAATCTAGCAGCTTTTACAATGCCAATTACCTTTGCAGTTTTGATTATAATAGTAAGAAAATACCCTACAGTAGATATGGTTCCAGCCCAATTTGTAGCTGGAATGAGCTGTTGTTTAATTGGATTTTTACTTTCAACTAAAATAATAATTTCACCACATGATATATTTTTAGGTTTTTTGGCAGGTTTTTTTCAAATTGGTTTTGGGTTTATATTCATAACTATTGGAGCAAGAACAACACCCTCAGCTATGGTTGGAATTATAATGTTATCTGAGTCAGTATTAGGACCAGTATGGGCTTTTTTATTTGTTAGTGAAAGACCTTCATTGTTTGGGTTAATTGGTGGTGTGATTATTCTTTCTGCAGTATTATTACAATTTTATTCACTCTTAAATAATAGTAGAAAAAAATATCAAAACTAATAAAGATAAAAAATGTATTCTAATATAAAAAATATCAAAGGTACTATTATAAAATTACCTCAATATCTAGAAACTAAAAAAGAACTTTATAAAAGAGATGGTTATTGCAAAATTGATCAAGTTTTTAAAGAAAACTTTATCGAGCTAATAAAAAAAGATATTATTAAATTAAGCAAAAAAGGCTCATATAAAGATAAATATGGAAAAATTAGAAGAGTTGAAAAAATTTATGACAAGACTAAAAATTTAAAAAAACTCAATAAGATACTTAAAGACATTATTTACAAAATATTAAAAAAAAAATTAGAAATTTTTAAGGATAAATGTCATTTCAAACCACCTGGAGGAGCAGGCTTTAAAGCTCATTATGATGGAGTTTTTTATTTTTTTGATAAAAATAATAAAAAAAGAAAAGGATGGTATGAATATTCAAATTATTTTGTAAATGCATTAGTTGCTTTAGATTTTTGTGATAAAAAAAATGGAACCTTAGAGCTTGGTAAAGCTAAAAATAAAAAATATGAAGAACTAATACTTGATACATATCAAGATGGTTCTCCATTACTTAAAAAAAAAGTTGAAAAGAAATTTAAATTTAGAAGTTTCAAACTGTTACCAGGTGACGTTCTTTTTTTTTCAAACAAATGTCCTCATAGGTCAAAAAAAAATAATTCAAAAAGGCAAAGGACGATCCTCTATTATACATATTCAAATTGTGGTATTAGAGCTTATAACAGATATTTTAAAGACAAAGATGAGAGTTTAAATAAAAATAGTAAATCTTTAACTTGATTTGAAGATCAAATATTTAATTATTTGTAATATTACTAATGAAAAAAAATAACAATAATTCTGGATGGTGTATAATAATTTATGGTTTTTCAGGATCAGGAAAAACACAAATTTCTAAAAAAATTAAAAATAAAATCGAGAGTTTATTAGGTAAAACAATAATATTTGATGGGGATGAAGTAAGAGACTTTCTTTCAAAAATTGGTTTTAAATTTGGTTACAAACTTTCAGATAGAGATAAAACAGTTATTCCTAAATTAGAGTTGCTGAATCTTATATTAAGACAAAATATAAATATTATATATCCAACAATTTTTTTGAACAAACTAGCAATAAAGAAATGGACTAAAGGTATAGATAACTTAATTAAAATTTATATTAAATGTGATATTGAAGATATTATAAGATATGGTTCAAAAAAAAAAATATATCAAAGAAAAAATGTTGTGGGCCTAGATATCAAACCAGTTTATCCAAAAAAACCTCACATAACTGTTGTAAATGATTTCAAAAAAGATACGTTATTTTTATCTAAAGAAATTTCAAAGAAAATAAAAAAAATTTTTAAAAAATGATTAAATTACCGAAATTCACCACACAGACTATGTATGACTCTGAGACAGATTTTAATTTACAAATGAATAAAGAGCGTATTTCCAAATTTTTAATACATTATGAGATATTTAAAAAGGTATCAAAAGTTAAAGGAGACATTGTTGAATGCGGTATATTTAAAGGAACATCCTTTGTTAGGTTAGCACTTTTCAGAGAATTATTTAAAAAAAAATGTAATCTAATTGGCTTTGATATTTTTGGAGATATTTATCCTGATACTTCATTTGAAAATGAAAAAAAACATAGAAAACACTGGGTTAAGACAGCTGGACATAGCTCTATTTCATTAGAACAAATGAAAAAAGTTTTTAAGAAAAAAAAAATAAAAAACTACAAGCTTTATAAAGGAGATGTTTTAAAGACTATTCCTAACTTTTTAAAAAAAAATAAAAAAATTAAAATAAGTCTTTTAAATATTGACTTAGCCTTTGTAGAACCTACTGAATGTGCACTAAATTATTTATATAATAATGTTTCTAAAGGTGGCGCCATCATTTTTGATAATTATGGTGGAACAGGTAAAGATGGAACTTTTTACGAAGGTGAAACAAGAGTAATTAAAAATTTTCTAAAGAATAAGAGAAAAAAAATTAAATTTTTTAAATATTTTGTTAGACCATCTTATATTATTAAATAATAATAGAATAAAATATCAAAACTATTTATTATAAAAGATGAAAAAAAATAATATTAATTCTGGATGGTGTATAATAATTTATGGTTTTTCAGGCTCTGGAAAAACAACAACTTCAAAAAAAATAAAAAATAAAATTGAAAGTTTATTGGGCAAAACAATAATACTTGATGGGGATAACGTACGAGGTTTTTTTTCAAAAATTGGTCTTAAATTTGGTTATACACTGTCAGAAAACAACAAAACAGTTATTCCTAAATTAGAGTTGCTGAATCTTATATTAAGACAAAATATAAATATTATATATCCAACAATTTTTCTTAATAAACTCGCAATAGAAAAATTTACCAAAGGTATAGATAACTTAATTAAGATTTATATTAAATGTGATATTAAAGATATTATAAAATATGGTTTTAAAAAAGAAATTTATAAAAAAAAAAATGTTGTGGGCGTAGACATTAAACCAGTTTATCCAAAAAATCCTCATGTTACTATCGTGAATGATTTTAAAAACGATTTATCATTTTTATCTAATGAAATGTTAAAAAAAACAAAAAAAATTTTAAAAAAAAATTGAAATTTTTGAATATTTTAATATTTCACCCTATATTGTTAAATAAAATGTTTATTATTTGATAATATTTTAGCATCCTTAGGCATAGACTTAATAGATATTATAAGATACGATCAATATGTTGAATTTAAAATTATTATTAATTTTTTAAATCAATATAATTACGGGAGAGAGGTTAAGAGTCTACATACAGACTTACTAAACCCGCCGAAGGAGCAACCACCCAGGAATCTCTCAGGCATAAAGGACCGTAACATATTAACTCTGGAAAGAGATTTAATTCTCGCCGAAGGAGCAAAACTCTCAGGCAAATATACAGATGGGTAAAAGAGTTAATATGGAAATAAAAAAAACATCTTTATATAAATTACATCAAGATAGTAATGCAAAATTTGTGGAGTTTGCAGGTTATAAAATGCCTATCCAGTATTCAGATGGAATAGTAGAGGAGCATAGGTTTACTAGAAATCATTCTGGTATATTTGATGTGTCTCATATGGGTCAATTATTTATTAATGGAGATGATAATTTAATTGAAGATTTAGAAAAAATATTTCCACTAGATCTAAAAAATTTAGAATTAAATCATTCAAAATATAGTTTTTTAATGAATGATGAAGCTGGTATTTACGATGATTTAATTATAACAAAACTTGAAAAAGGTTTCTTAATTATTCTTAATGCTGCATGTAAAGATAATGATTATAAGATTTTGAGTAAATTATTAGATAATAAATACAAGATGGTTCTTGATGAAAAAAGATCCTTGATTGCAATTCAAGGACCTAAATCTGCAAAAATATTGAACAATATTATTGATGGAATTGAAAATTTAAATTTTATGTCTGGAGATTGGTTTTTATTTCAAGACCAAAAAATTTATATTACACGATCTGGTTATACCGGTGAGGATGGTTTTGAGATTTCCCTTCCAAATCAAAATGCTGAGAAATTTACAAAAAAATTAATTGAAAAAGGAGCAAAGTTAATTGGTCTTGGTGCTAGGGATACTCTTAGGTTAGAAGCAGGATTATGTTTATATGGACATGAACTTGATAAAGATAAAACCCCAGTAGAGGCAAATTTAAAATGGGCTATTTCAAAAGAAAGAGTATTAAAAGGAAACTTTATTGGATCAAATATTATTTACAAACAATTAACTGATGGTGTTAGAAAAATCAGAGTTGGAATTAAACCGGAAGGTAAAGTAATTGCAAGAGAAAAAACAAAGATATTTAACCAATCAGATTTACATATTGGTGAGATAACTAGCGGAACATTTGGACCTAGTATAAACGGACCAGTTGCAATGGGATATGTTGAAAATAAATTTTCAGAAAAAAATACTAAAGTTTTTTTAGAAGTAAGAGGAAAAAAACATCCCGCAAATATTTGTGGATTGCCATTTTATAAAAAGAATTATGTGAAAGGAGTAAATAAATGAGTGAAGTAAAATATTCAAAAGAACATGAATGGATTAAATTAGAGGGAGAGGTAGCAACAATCGGAATTACAAAACATGCAACTGAGATGTTAGGAGATATAGTATTTACAGAACTTCCTGAAAAAGGCTCTAATGTAGAAAAAGATGGAACAGCTGGAGTTGTAGAGTCAACTAAAGCTGCTAGTGATGTATATACTCCAGTAAGTGGGGAAGTAGTAGAAACCAACCAAGAAATTGTAGATGATCCATCTAAAATAAATCAAGATCCTGAGAATACTGCTTGGTTTTTTAAATTAAAAGTTAAAGATAAATCAGAAATGGATTCTTTAATGAACAAAGAAGATTATGATAAATTTGCAAAGGAGAGTTCTTCATAATGTTACACAATTCACAAAAAGATTTTTTAAAAAGACACATTGGTCCATCCGAAGAGGACAAATCAAAGATGTTGAAAAAATTAAATTATAAGTCACTCGATGATTTAATAGACAATACTGTTCCTGAAAAAATACAGTTTAAAGGTGAGCTAAATATTGGTGAGTCTAATTCGGAATATGAAGCATTAAGGAAGTTGAAAACAATTTCAAAAAAAAACCAAATTTACTCAAATTTTATTGGTATGGGCTATTATGGAACATATACACCATATGTTATTTTAAGAAATATATTAGAGAATCCAGGTTGGTATACTTCCTATACACCTTATCAGCCAGAGGTAGCACAAGGAAGATTGGAAATGCTATTAAACTTTCAACAAATGATCGTTGACTTTACGGGGATGGATATTGCAAATGCATCTTTACTAGACGAAGGTACAGCAGCAGCAGAGGCTATGGGCTTAAGTCATAGACTTAATAAAAGTGATAGTAATTTAGTTTTTGTTTCTGAAAATTGTCATCCACAAACAATTGACGTTATACAAACTAGAGCAGAGCCAATGGGTCTAAAAGTTCTTGTTGGAAATGAAGATAAAGTTTTAGAACAATTAAAAGAGGATATTGTTTGTGGAATTTTACAGTATCCTGGAACTTTAGGTGATATTAAAGATCCTAGCGAAGCAATAAGTAAAATTCATAAAAAAAATGGTAAAGCAATTTTAGCGTGTGATCTTCTTGTACTTGCTAAATTAAAAACACCAAGAGAGCTTGGAGCCGACATTGCAGTTGGTAGCTCTCAAAGGTTTGGTATTCCAATGGGATACGGGGGTCCACATGCAGCCTTTTTTGCAACAAAAGATGAGTATAAAAGATCAATGCCTGGTAGAATTGTTGGAGTGTCAGTAGATAGACATGGCAATAAAGCATATAGATTATCCTTACAAACAAGAGAACAACATATCAGAAGAGATAAGGCGACAAGTAATATTTGTACTGCCCAAGCTTTATTAGCAATTGTGTCAGCAGCATATGCTATCTATCATGGTCCAGATGGAATTAGGAATATATCTGAAAGAGTATCTCAATTAGCAAAGAATTTTGCTGATAAGTTAAAACAATCAGGATATGAACTATACTCTGATTATTTTTTCGATACTGTTACAATTATTACTAAAGAGAAGACTGATCAAATTTATGAAAATGCATTAAATCAAAAAGTTAATATAAGAAAAGTTAATTCTGAAATGCTTGCTATTTCTTTTGATGAGAGAAAAAATGTTTATAGAGTAAACCAACTATTAAAAATTTTTAATGCAGCAGAATCAATTAAAAAAGAAGATCCTAAAGGAAGTTTACCTAATCTGCCAAAAAATTTATTAAGAAATTCAAAATATTTAGAACACCCTGTTTTTAATTCATATCATTCAGAGACAGAAATGGTTAGATATCTTAAAAAGTTAGAGGATAAGGATATAGCTCTTAATAGAACTATGATTGCACTAGGTTCATGTACTATGAAATTAAATGCTACTGCAGAAATGATACCTATTTCATGGAGAGAATTTGCTGAGCCCCATCCATTTGTGCCTGTTGAGCAGATGGAGGGGTATAGAACATTGTTCACAGATCTTAAAAATTGGCTAAGATCAATTACTGGTTTTTCAGGAGTTTCACTTCAACCAAATGCAGGTGCTCAAGGCGAATATGCAGGATTAATGGTAATTAGAAAATATCATCTAGATAGAGGTGATAAAAACAGAAATATATGTTTAATTCCAAGCTCAGCACATGGCACTAATCCAGCAAGCGCACAGATGGTTGGAATGAAAGTAGTAGTTGTTAATTGTGATAAAGAGGGAAATGTTGATTTTGAAGATTTAAAAAAAAAAGCAGAACAACATTCGGAAAACCTTGGGGCATTAATGGTAACTTACCCATCTACCCATGGAGTATTTGAGGAAAAAATAACTGATATTTGTGAATTAGTTCATAAACATGGTGGTCAGGTCTACATGGATGGAGCTAATTTAAATGCATTAGTTGGAATCGCTAAGCCTGGAAATTTTGGTCCAGATGTTTGTCATATAAACTTACACAAAACATTCTGTATTCCACATGGTGGAGGAGGGCCTGGAATGGGACCTATTGCATGTAAAAGACATTTACAAGTTTATCTTCCTAATCATCCAGTTATTGAAGATTGTGGACCAACAACCGGAATTGGAGCAGTTTCAGCAGCCCCTTGGGGTAGTTCAAGCATTCTATCGATCTCTTGGATGTACATTAAAATGATGGGATCAGAGGGTTTAAAGCTTGCTTCTCAAGTTGCAATACTTAATGCAAATTATATTGCTCATAAACTAAAAGGTCATTTTCCAATTTTATATAAAGGATCACAAGGAAATGTTGCTCATGAATGTATTATTGATATTAGAACAATTAAATCAGAAACAGGTGTAACTGAGGAAGACATAGCAAAAAGATTAATTGATTTTGGATTTCATGCGCCAACAATGTCATGGCCTGTAGCCGGCACTATGATGATTGAGCCAACAGAAAGTGAAAGCTTATCAGAATTAGATAGATTTTGTGACACTTTGATTATTATTAAGCAAGAGATAGATAAGATTAAATCAGGTAAATTTGATAAAATTGATAATCCAATTAAAAATGCACCTCATACGGACTCTGAGCTTGCTTCAGATAACTGGGAACACAAATACTCAAGACAAGAAGCAGCTTATCCAGCTAAATTTTTAAGAGCTAATAAATTTTGGCCTCCAGTAGCAAGAGTAGATAATGTTTATGGAGATAAAAATATCTTTTGTACTTGTCCTAGTATGGATGAATTTAAAGAAGATGCAGCATAACCATTAATGAAAATTGCAGTGGTTGGATCAGGTATTTCAGGATTAAGTGCAGCTTATTATTTATCTAAAAAACATCATGTAGATATTTTTGAAAAAGATGATCATTTTGGAGGACACTCATATACAATTGATCTTACTTTTGAATCAAAAAAAATATCAGTTGATATAGGTTTTATCGTTTTTAATTATAAAACATATCCAAATTTAATTAATTTTTTTAAGGAAAACGATGTTCAAATTGAAAAAAGTAATATGTCTTTTTCTGTTTCAGTAGACAATACAAATTTTGAGTATTGCGGTAAAGGCTTGGGTGGCATTTTTTCAAATAAATTGAATCTATTTAATATTGAATTCTTAAAGATGTTTTTTGATATAATTAGATTTTATAAAAAAAGTGATCAAATATCTATTTCAGATAAAAAAAAAACTTTAGGTGAATATTTAAAAATTAACAAATTATCTCAAACATTTATTAATTATCACATTATACCAATGGTATCTGCAATTTGGTCGATGCCTCCATATGAGGCAAGTAAAATGCCAATTGATTTTTTTTTGAAATTTTTTCAAAATCATGGACTGTTTAAGTTAAAAAATAGACCTCAATGGTATACAGTTACAAATAGAAGCAGATCTTATGTTAGTAAGATTATTTCTAAAGTGAGTGGAGAATATTTTAAGAATTATAAAATTACAAAAATTAAAAGAAAGTCTAATGGTCTAGATTTGTATTATGGTGGAAAAAATGAATTCTTTGATTATGATAAAGTAATATTAGCAACTCATGCTGACGAAGCTTTAACATTGATTGAAAATCCTACAGAAGATGAGAAAAATATTCTATCAAATTTTAGTTATAAAGAAAATATAGCCTACATTCACACAGACCAGCAAGCGATGCCAAAAAATAAAAAAGCATGGTGTTCATGGAACTCTTCAATTGATGATAAAGATCCTAAAAAAAATTCAATTACATACTGGCTGAATTTACTCCAGAACTTAAAGTGTGATAAAAATATTTTTTTAACTTTAAATCCTTATTTTGACATTGATAAAACAAAAGTATTAAAAAAAGTCATATTTACACATCCTTATTATGATCAAAAAGCGTTAGATGCTCAATCAGAGCTTGTTAAGTTACAAAATCAAAAAGATTTACTTTTTTGTGGAAGTTATTTTGGTTACGGATTTCATGAAGATGGAATAAAATCATCAATTGAAATGCTGAAAAACCTTAATGATTAATTCTTACATATATAACGGAACAGTAATTCATAAACGATTTAAACCTAAAGAGCATCATTTCAAATATAAAGTATTTTCTTTATTAATTAATTTATCAGAACTTGAAGAACTCAATAAAAAAATAAATTTTTTTTCTTTAAATAAGTTCAATCTGATCAGTTTTTATGAAGAAGATCATGGAGCACGTGATGGATCATCCTTAGCTGATTGGGTGAATCAAAATTTAAAAGACAACAATATCATTACGGAAAATATAGAAATAAAACTTTTGTGTTATCCAAGAATACTTGGTTATGTCTTTAATCCTCTTAGTGTTTTTTTTGTTTACGATAAAGATGAAAGACTTATTTCTATTTTATATGAGGTTAAAAATACATTTGGAGAGCAACATACGTATGTATTTAGAGTAGAAAATGAAAATAAATTAATTCAAAATAGTTGTTCAAAAAAATTTCATGTATCACCATTCATTGAGATGGATTGTAATTATTTTTTTAGAGTGTTAAATCCAGCAGAAAAATTGTCAGTTATTATTGATCAATACGATAAAGAAGGTAAGATTCTTTTCGCATCTCAGGATGGCATTAGGTCTGATTTTACAAGTATGAATTTGATGAATTCATATTTAAAACACCCATTAATGACTTTTAAGATAATTTCAGCGATACATTTTGAGGCATTTAAATTATGGGTAAAAGGAATTAAATTCGTTAAAAAAAAACTCAAAATTAAAAATAATATTACTTTTGAAAGTTAATGAATTTATTTAAAATTTCAGACAAAATTGTATTTAATACTTTAAGAAATATTGAATTTGGATATTTAGAGATTACTAACCATAGTGGTGAATTATTAAAATTCGGTAATCCAAGAGATCCATTAAAGGCAAGTCTTGATATAAAAAAATCAAACTTTACTTTTAATCTTATCAAAGGAGGAAGTGTAGGACTTGCAGAGTCTTACATGAGAAACGAATTTCAAACTAAAAATTTATCAGACCTGATAGAACTAACAGCAAGAAACATAAAACAAATTCACAAATTTTCAGGTTTACTTGATTTACCATTTATTAACTTTTTTAAAAACATTTTGATTAAAAATACTAAAAATAGAAGTAAAGAAAATATAGCTAAACACTATGACCTGGGTAATGAGTTTTTCTCTCTTTGGCTTGATAAAACACTTACATATTCTAGTGCGATCTTTGATGAAAAAAATAAAGATTTATCAGATGCACAAAATAATAAATATCAAAAATTAATAGATCTGATTAGACCTAATAGTGGAGATAAAGTTTTAGAAATTGGATGTGGATGGGGTGGATTTGCTGAATATCTTGGAAAAAAATACGATGTCAAACTTGATTGTATTACAATTTCAAAAAAACAATTTGAATATGCTAAAGAGAGAATTCACAGATGTGGTTTAAATGAAAAAGTTAATATTGAAATCAAAGATTATAGAGATCTAAGAGACAAATATAACTCTATAGCATCGATTGAAATGATAGAGGCAGTTGGTCAAAATTATTTAGAAAGCTATTTTAAGACTATTAAAAATAATTTATCAAAAAATGGTAGTGCTGCTATCCAAGCTATTACAATCGATGATACTTTATTTGATAGATATAAAAATAAAGAAGATTTTATTCAAAAATATATTTTTCCAGGTGGGTTTTTACCAAATAAAAATAGCATTAATAAGTATGTTTCTGACAACGGTTTAACAATTAAATCATACGAGTCTTATGCCAATCATTACTCTGATACTCTTGCTATATGGAGAGACGAATTTAATAAAAAATGGGATCAAATAAAAAATCAAGGGTTTGATTTAACTTTTAAAAGAATGTGGGAATTTTACCTATGTTACTGTGAGGCTGGATTCAAATCAAAAAATATTGATTTAATACAATTTTCAATTCAAAATAAATAAGGAAATAAAACTATGCATTACATAAAATTATTTAGATCAATTTTATTGATAATTTCAATAATCTTAATTACAAGTTGTTCAAAAAATAGTTCTATGAAACCTGAAGATTTTAAGAATAAAGAACCGAGACTAATAATTGAAGAATATTTGTCAGGAAATGTGAAGGCATGGGGTGTGCTTCAAAATAGATCTGGAAAAGTTACTAGACAGTTTTCTGCTGACCTAGATGGAAAATGGGATGGAAAACAATTGATACTTGATGAAAAATTTAATTGGGATGACGGTGAAGTTCAAACTAGACAATGGCAAATTACTAAAATTGATGAAAATAACTATGAAGGTACTGCAGGAGATGTTGTAGGAAAAGCAAAAGGTTATTCTTATGGACCAGCTTTTAAGTTTGAATATGTATTATTAGTACCTGTTAAAGGTAAAGAGATAAAAATTACATTTGATGATTGGATTTTTAAACAAGATGAACGTGTAGCTATTAATAGAGCAACAATGACTAAGTTTGGTTTTAAAGTAGCTGAATTGACTGTAGTGTTTGTTAAAGATTAGTTATTTTTTTGATATTTAGTCATTTTTCCAATTAAGCTAAAATAAATTTTACTGGGTAAAAAACTCAATAATTTCAGTATAAGAGTTAAAGTTTTTGGAAAATGAATTTCAAAAACATCTTTATTAATTAATCCATCATAAATTTTATCAGCTGCATATTCTTTAGTTTTTAGAAAAGGCATCTTAAAATCATTTTTATCTGTCATAGGTGTCTTAATAAATCCAGGACTTACTAAACAAACTCGTACATTAGACCTTTTAAAATCGAAATATAAACTTTCTGCTAAATTATTTAAAGCTGATTTTGAAGGTCCATATCCAGTAGAATTTGGGAGACCTCTATATCCAGCTATAGATGAGACTATTGTGATAATCCCACTTTTTTTATTTCTAAAATATTCTTCTACTGCTTTAATACTATTCAATGTTCCAAAAAAATTTACCTTAAAAACATCCTCTATCTGCTCAACATCAATGTCCTTTTCTTTTTTTGGATTCCAGGTTCCAGTTGAAAAAAAACAAATTTCAATATTTTGAAATTTATTCTTAATTTCCTCAAAAACCTCTTTGCATTTTGACTTATCTGTAACATCAAGAGGAAATCCATAAATATTTTCATTTTTATCTGAGATTTCATTAAGAAGGTTTTCTCTCCTAGCGGAAATAGCAACATTCCATCCTTCATTTGCAAACTTAATTGCTAATGCTTTACCAATACCAGTACTTCCACCTGTTATCCAAATAGTTTTTTTATTCATTCTATAGTGATGTATAATACTTATATGTTAAAAAATAAATTCCTAACATTTGTTCTTTTCTTTGTAATTACATATTCTGCTTCATTTATTGGAGGATTTACTACAGTTAGTTTCAAAGAGCCTTGGTATTCTCAGCTCGTAAAGTCAAATTTTAATCCACCAGACTGGGTTTTTGCTCCTGTTTGGACAACCTTATATTTAATGATGACTATAGCTGTTTGGTTTTTTTGGCACAGCAAAAATAGAGACATGAATACAATTTACATTTATTTTATTCATATAGTTTTTAATACAACTTGGAGTATTGTTTTTTTTGGCTTACACAAAATCTTTTTAGCTTTGATTGTCCTTTTGATACTAATTTTTTTGATAATTATTCTTATTCTAAGATTTAAACGTGTCAATTTAGTGAGTTATTATCTAATGATTCCCTATTTACTTTGGACCACCTATGCACTATTTCTAAATTTTAACTTACTGATATTAAATTAAATATGGAAGATGTAGTTATAGTTGGGGGAGGAATAATAGGTACTGCTACAGCCTATTTTTTGTCAAAAGAAGGTAGAAAAGTAAAGGTAATTGAAAGAGACCCAACATATAAAACAGCCTCGTTTCCTCTGTCATTAGGTGGTTTTAGAAGACAGTTTTTTCAAACAGAAAATATCCTACTAGGTAAATTTGCAAGAGAATTTATATTTCAGATACCCGAACTACTTAAAACAGAAAAAAATCCCAAACCCACAGCAAGTATGGTGACTAATGGATATTTACTTATGTTTGGACCTGAACATGCTGATGAGCAATATAAAGCTTTGGAAAATCATAAAGCTTGTGAAGCAGGGACAAAAAACATTAAAGGGTCTGAGTTAACAAAGTATTTTCCATATATAAATAATGAAGGTATTGAAACAGCAACATTTACAGACAACCAAAGTGAGGGATGGATAGATCCTTTTATGTTTCATAGTGCTTTAAAAAGTAAAGCGATGGAACTTGGAGCAGAATTTATCAAAGGGGAAATTAAATCGCTTTCAGAAATTAAAGCTAAAACAATTATTTCTGCTGCTGGTTGTTGGACTAAAGAACTTTTAGAAGATATTCCAGTTGAACCTCAAAAACACACTGTGTTTAGAGTTAAGTGTCCAAAACATATTCCAGAAATGCCTCTAACTGGTGATTTGACAACGGGAGTTTATTGGAGACCAGAAGGAAAAGAATATTTAGCAGGTTCACCTAAGTCTATTTTTGATGCAAAAGATCTTGAGCCTGCATGGGATGATTTCGAAGAACTAGTTTGGCCTGCTTTAGCAAAAAGAATACCTGCTATGGAAGAACTGAAGTTAACAGGCGGATGGGCTGGTTATTACGATTGTAATAGACTTGATAACAATGCTGTAGTAGGAAAACATCCTAAGTTTGAAAACGTTTATTTAGCTACAGGTTTTACGGGTAGAGGTTTGATGCAAGCCCCAGGAATTGGTAGAGCATTAACTGAATTAATTACTACTGGATCTTACCAATCAATTGATATTTCAAACATGGCAGTTGAAAGAGTTTTAGGAAAAGAAGCTAGGCATGAACCATATGTGCTTTAATTAAGTTCCACAGAAAGTTTGGTATTTTTCATCTAAATTAGATGGAATTTGATAATCCAGAATATCTTCATTTTTAGTATAAGGTTGATTTAAGATTTCTATAAATTGATTAATGGGTTTTAAATTATTTAATTCCGCTTCCTTAAGAGCTTCTTCTACTTTGTGATTTCTTGGAATTATAAGAGGATTAGCAGTTCTCATTAATTCAATATATTTTTCAGGAGTATTATTTTTAGTTTTTAATCTTTGACTCCATCTTTTTTTCCAAATTTGAAAATCATTATCTTGATATATTCTATCTTTTTGAATTTCTTCATTCATTAAATGACAAAAAATGTTTGTGTAATCAGCTTTTTTTTGATGCATCCAAGTTAATAAATCTAAAATTAAAAACTTATCTTTATCCTCAGCACCAAATAAACCCAATTTGTCTCTCATCATATTAAGCCATTTTTCTTCATATTTTTTTTCAAAAGAATTTATTATTTCGGTCGCTAACTTAATTGCTTTCTCTTGGTTTTTGTCTATTAAAGGTATTAAACATTCTGCAAATCTTGAAAGATTCCATTTTGTAATAATAGGTTGATTACAATAAGCATATCTTCCCATTTGATCTATAGAACTAAATACAGTTTTTGGATCATATGTATCCATAAAAGCACATGGACCATAATCGATAGTTTCACCTGAAATACTCATATTATCAGTATTCATTACTCCATGAATAAAACCAACCCTCATCCAGTTAACAACAAGATCAATTTGTTTTTCTAAAACAATATTTAAAAGTTCTAAAGCCTTGTTTTGAGAGTCTTTAATATTAGGATAATGTCTATTAATTACATAATCCAATAATATTTGTAACTCCTCTTTTTTTTGTCTAGCTGCAATATACTGGAAAGTTCCAACTCTTATATGGCTTGAAGCTACTCTTGTTAAGATTGCTCCTGGCAGTGACGTTTCTCTAATTACCTCTTCACCAGTTTTTACAACTGCTAAACTTCTTGTAGTAGGTATTTTTAAGCCATTCATGGCTTCACTAATTATGTACTCTCTGAGCATTGGACCTAAGGCTGCTCTTCCATCACCGTTTCTTGAAAACGTAGTTTTTCCCGACCCTTTAAATTGAATATCAAACCTTTCATTATCTTTTGATAAATGCTCCCCTATTAAAACAGCTCTTCCATCTCCAAGCATAGTAAAGTGACCAAATTGATGCCCTGCATAAGCTTGGGCAATTGAATTACTTCCATTAGGCAGTGAATTTCCAG
>CABYGR010000012.1 GCA_902518595.1 uncultured Pelagibacteraceae bacterium
ATATCACTCAGCTACTCATTTACTTCATGAGTCATTAAGAAGAGTTTTAGGAACACATGTAACTCAAAAAGGATCTTTAGTTGAACCAAGTAGATTGAGATTTGATTTTAGCCATATGAAACCGATTTCTATTGAAGAAATTGATAAAATAGAAACTTTTGTAAACTCAATGGTAGATAAAAAAACTGATGTTAGAACAAGACTAATGACACCTGATGAGGCAGTTGAAAATGGAGCATTAGCTTTATTTGGTGAAAAATATGGTGATGAAGTTAGAGTTCTTTCAATGGGCGAAGATAGTGGAAAGTATTTTTCAACTGAATTATGTGGTGGAACTCATGTAAAAAATACTGGAGATATTGGGAAATTTAAAATAGTCAGTCAATCTTCAATTGCTGCAGGCATTAGAAGAGTGGAAGCTTTAAGAGACAAACAATTAGAAGATTATTTAAAAAACAAAGAAAAATTATCAAATTTATCTTCAGAAAAAAATGATGAAGTAATTAAAGATTTAACTAAACAGATTATAAAATTAGGTGGCAAACCTAATGTAGATGAATTAGATCAAAAAATTTTAATTAAAAACTTAACAAAACAATTAGAAACATTATCAGTTAAATTAATTTTAAGTGATAAAACAAAAAATAAAATTACTGATGAAGAAATCAAAGGGATAAAAATAAGATTTCAAAATATTGATGGCCTGCCGCCGAAAGAATTGAGAAAATTAGTTGATGAAGGTAAAAAAGAATTAGGTGAAGGAATAGTAGTAGTTTTTGCCAGCAAAGATGAAAAGGTTGGAGTTGCTGTTGGAATAACGAGCAAGCTGACTGCTAGGTTTGATGCAGTTAAATTTGTAAAATTAAGCTCAGAAATTATTGGAGGCCAAGGAGGGGGAGGTAGAAAGGATTTTGCTCAAGCTGGTGGCCAAGATCAAAATAAAATTAATGAAGCATTTGAAAAAATTAAGACTTTAATTTAATTTTTTTTTTAAATTTTTATCTATTTCATCTAAAAACTGATTAGTTGTTAGATATTTACTTGATGGTCCAATTAATATTGCAAGGTCTTTAGTCATAGATCCTTTTTCTACACACTCTATACAGACCATCTCAATAGTATTTGCAAATTTAATAAGTTCCTCATTTTTATCCAATTTACCTCTATGAGCTAATCCTCTTGTCCAAGCAAATATAGAAGCTATTGGATTTGTGGATGTTTCTTTACCTTGTTGATGCATTCGATAATGTCTAGTTACTGTCCCATGTGCAGCTTCTGCTTCCATTACTTTTCCATCCGGGGTCAATAATGTACTAGTCATTAAACCTAATGAACCATATCCCTGAGCCATAGTATCTGACTGGACGTCACCATCATAATTTTTACAAGCCCATATATATTTACCACTCCACTTCATTGCACATGCAACCATGTCATCAATTAGTCTATGTTCATAAGTAATCTTTGTTTCTTCAAATTTTTTTTTAAATTCTTTATTAAATATTTCTTCAAATATATCTTTAAATCTTCCATCATATTTTTTTAAAATTGTATTTTTCGTTGATAGGTAGACTGGCCACTTTTTAATTAAACCATAGCTAAAACATGATCGAGCAAAGTCTTCAATAGACTTATCTAAATTGTACATTGAAAGAGCAACACCTGGGCCAGTAAAATTAAAAACTTCATATTTAATTTCATCTTTTCCATCCTCAGAAGTCCATTTAACTTCCATCTTTCCTTTTCCTGGAACTTTAAAATCAGTTGCTCTATACTGATCACCAAAAGCGTGTCTTCCAATAACTACGGGATCCGACCATGATGGAACAAGTTTTGGAATATTTTTACAAATTATTGGTTCTCTAAATACAGTTCCACCAATAATATTTCTAATTGTACCGTTAGGTGATCTCCACATTTTCTTTAAATTAAATTCTTCTACACGAGTCTCGTCTGGAGTAATAGTTGCACATTTAATTCCTACACCAATCTTTTTAATAGCATTTGCAGCATCTATAGTAATTTGATCATTAGTGTTATCTCTACTTTTCATTCCAAGATCGTAATACTCGATGCCTAGATCTAAATAAGGTAAAATAAATTTTTTCTTTATGAATTCCCAAATAATTCGGGTCATTTCATCACCATCAAGCTCCACTACAGGATTTTTTACGGCGATTTTACTCATTTTTTAGTAATTATATCTTATTAATTGAATTTCGGTATTTTATATACATATTAATCCAAAATTATCAAATAGAAGAATATGTTTAGTAAAATTTTTCCAAAAATTCATACAGAGGGATATAAGTTTATAATTATAGCTGTAATTATAACAATTATTTTTTATACCTTTAGTAATTTTTTAGGGCTTATTGGCTTAGTTTTATCTATTTGGGTTTATTATTTTTTTAGAGATCCTGAAAGAGTTATTATTGATGATAATAATTATTTAGTTAGTCCTGCTGATGGCGAAGTTATTAAAGTTGAAGAAGTAGATGGACCAAAAGAACTTGGACTTGAAAATAAAAAATTTAAAAAAATTAGCATCTTTATGAATATTTTTGATTGCCATGTAAATAGAACGCCATGTGCTGGTCAAGTGGAAGAAATTTTATATAAACCAGGAAAGTTTTTAAATGCTTCTTTTGATAAAGCTAGTGAAGATAATGAGAGAAATTATTATAAAATTAAAGATAACCATGGAAATGATGTTGTCATTGTTCAAATTGCTGGTCTTATTGCAAGAAGAATAGTTTGTGAAACTAATAAAAATCAAGAACTAAAACAAGGTGATAGAATTGGAATGATAAGATTTGGAAGTAGAGCAGATGTTTATTATGAAAATTATGACTCTTTAGTTAAAGTTGGTCAAAAAGCTATTTCAGGGGAAACACTTTTAGCTAAAAAATAAAATGGAACCAAAAAAAAATAATTTAAAAATTATAGCAGATAAAAAAAGTGCTAGGGTGATTTTACCAAATATGCTTACTTTAATTGGAGTTTGTATCGGTTTAACTTCAATTAGATTTGCATTAGATGGAAAATTTGAATTTGCAATTATAGCAATAATTTTTGCAGCATTAATAGATGGTCTAGACGGAAGAATAGCAAGATTAATTAAAGGGACATCTAAAGTTGGAAAAGAGTTAGACTCACTTACAGACATGATTAGTTTTGGTGTAGCCCCAGCTTTTATCATGTATTTCTGGAAGCTAAATACTCTAGAAAGATTTGGTTGGTTATTGTGTTTAATTTATGTGATTTGTGTAGCATTAAGATTGGCAAGATTTAATATAAATTCTAGTCAAGAATCTTCATGGAGAGATAATTTTTTTGAGGGAGTTCCATCACCAGCAGGAGGCATATTGGTACTATCACCTTTAATTATAAGCTTAAGTGGATTTGACTATATTCAATTAAACTACAATATAATTGTACCCATTTTTTTTGTGATAACTTCATTTTTATTAATTAGCAAATTTCCAAGTTATTCATTTAAAAAGATAGTTATACCTAGAAGAACAACAATTTTTTTATTGTTTGGGATTGTTTTGTTTTTTGGCCTATTATTAATTTATACATTTAATGTTATTGCAATTAGCATCATTATTTATGTGCTGTTATTGCCAATAAGTTTTTTTCATTTTCAAAAAATTAAAAAACGACATGAAAATGACAAGATTCAAGAAGATGATGATCTTGAAGACGTACTTTGATGAAAAAAAATGTAATTGTTTCATTAGCAGATGCTAATTATTTTGCTTTATTAGAAGAGTTAGTAGACTCTATTAAAAGATTTAAAGAGAGCGAAGAAGTTGCTATTTGCATTTTAGATGCTGGATTAACTCAAGAACAAATAGAAAAATTATCAACCAAAGTAGATGAAATTAAATCAGCGGAATGGGATATTGAAGTTCCAGGTTATAAAGTAAAAGGTAAAGAGTGGCTCAAAAGTCAGGTCTCTAGAGCTTTTTTACCAAAATATTTTCCTAAATATGATAAATATTTATGGATAGATTGTGATGCCTGGGTAAATGATTGGAATAGCATAGAATTATATTTTAAAGCTTGTGATAATGGAAAATTAGGCATTACTCAAACTATTGGTCCAGGGTATAAAATAACTTCAAAAGTTAATTGGTTATTTGGAAAATTAGCAATCATAAAATCTCAAAATTTTAAACATGCGGTGAAGTCAAAAATTGGCTATGATAAAGCTAGAAAATTAGCTTTTGCTCCACATATTAACATAGGGGTTTTTTCATTAGAAAAAAATTCTAAAGGTTGGAAAGTTTGGCAAAATAATTTATCAAAAACTTTAAAAGCTGGAAATATATTTGGTTCAGAGGGGTTAGCAATTAATATGTCTGTTTATATTGATGATTTAGAAACAGAATTTTTACCTTTAAACTGTAATTGGATTACTAGCAATTTACTTCCAAAATATGATGAACAAAACAAAACTTTTGTTGAACCATATTTGCCTAATTATAAAATAGGTATAATGCACTTAGCAGCTGGAATTTGGAAAGATGGCAAAGATATGAGGACAGACAAAAGTGTAATAATTGAAATCGAAAATTTAAATCATAAAAAAATAGTTAAAAGTCTAAGATTTAGCAAATAATTGAAAAAAAATAAAATTTCAAAAAATTGGGTTAATAAACAAAGAACTGATATCTATGTTAGAAAATCTAAGATTGAAGGTTATAGAGCTAGATCAGCATACAAATTAATAGAAATAGATGAAAAATTTAAAATTTTTAAAGGTGGTATATGTGTTGTAGATATTGGTGCAGCTCCGGGTAGTTGGTCCCAATATGCTTCTAAGATAGTGAAAAGTGGAAAAATAATTTCAATAGACTTAAAAGATATGGAAGAAATTAGAAATACTATTCAAATTAAAGGTGACTTTACTAAAAAAGATATTCAAAATTTGATCAAAAGTTATCTTAATAAAGAAGCAGATATAGTTATGTCAGATATGGCGGTAAATACTACAGGAATAAAAAATATAGACTCTATTCAAACAGGTGAATTATGCAAAGAAGCTATGATTTTTTCAAAAGAAGTGATTTCGGAAAAAGGTATTTTTATTTCGAAAATATTTATGGGTAGTACATTTAATGAAATTGTCGCACTTGGAAAAAAAATTTTTAAAGAAGTTAAGGTTTTTAAACCTAAATCAAGTCGTAAAGATTCTAAAGAAAGTTTTATAATTTGTAAAAATCTCAGATAGGCTCTTTAAATTTAAAAGGAATCGTATATAAAAGATTATGGTTCCTATTAAAGAAGCACTTACCTTTGATGATGTTACATTAACACCAAAATACTCTGCTATTTTACCGTCTGAAGTTGACACAAGTATTAAATTAACTAATAACTTAAAGCTTAAAATTCCTATTCTCGCTTCTGCAATGGACACAGTAACAGAAAGTAAAATGGCAATAGCAATTGCAAAAGCTGGTGGAATAGGAGTTATTCATAGAAACTTGGATATAAAAAAACAAATACTTGAGATTAAAAAAGTTAAAAAACAAAAATTATTAGTTGGCGCAGCAGTTGGAGCTGGTCCAAAAGAATTACAAAGAGCAAAGAAAATATTAAAAGAAGGAGTAAATTTAATTGTAGTAGATACTGCACACGGTCATACTAAGAAAGTATCTGAAATAGTTAAGTTTATAAAAAAAAATAAAAATAAAAAGATAGCTCTATGTGCTGGAAATATAGCTACACCAGAAGCAGCTAAATTTTTATTAAAATTGGGTGTCGATATTATTAAAGTTGGAATCGGACCAGGCTCAATATGCACTACACGTTTGGTTGCTGGTATAGGCGTTCCCCAATTAAGTGCAATACTTACTGTCAGAAAAGGAATCAAAAATAAAAATGTAAAAATTATTGCCGATGGTGGAATTAAATATTCTGGAGATTTAGCCAAAGCATTTGCAGCAGGTGCAGATGCTGTGATGATAGGGTCTTTGTTTGCAGGTACTGATGAAGCACCAGGAAAAATAATAAAAAAAAATGGAAAATTTTTTAAAAAATTTAGAGGTATGGGGTCAATTGGTGCCATGAACAAAGGCTCAGCTGATAGATATTTTCAATCTAAACAAAAAAATATATCAAAGTATGTTCCAGAAGGAGTAGAAGGTTTTGCAAAATATAAAGGAGATGTTGGAAGTATTATTTATAAATTAATAGGAGGATTAAAATCTTCAATGGGTTACTTAGGTTCTCAACAAATAAAATACTTAAGAAACAAACCTAAATTTGTAAAAATTACCAAAGCTGGTTTTTATGAAAGTATGGTACATAATGTTGATATAGTTAAAAGTGATGTAAAATACTAATGTATAGATTATTCAAAATATTTTTTTTAACAATTATTTTAATAAATTTTTCAAATATATCTTACAGTAAAGAAGATTTTTACAATGAAGGAGTTAAGCTTTTTGAGAAAAAAAAATACGAAGAAGCCAAATTTTTATTTGAAAGAAGTATAGTATTTGATCCAAAACATTCAAATTCTTATTTATATTTAGCAAAAATATATAAAGATAAAAAAGATCAAATAAATGAAGAAAAAAATTTAAATGCTACATTATTAATAAACCCAGCTAATGAAGAAGCAATTTTGATGTTAATGGAAATTGGTTTAGAAAAAACAAATTATTCGAAAGTAAAAGATTTATCTGAAAAATTTACCAAAGTTTGTATAGAATTATGCAATGAAAATAAAAAGATTTTGGATGAGCTTAAAAACTTAGAACCAAAAAATAATGAGTCTTGATATTAATTTAGACAAAATCTTAATCATAGATTTTGGCTCACAATTTACACAATTAATTGCAAGAAGAATAAGAGAGCTTGGAGTATTTTCTGAGTTGGTAAGTCACAAAAAAATTAAAAGTACTCTGATAAATAAAAATATTAAAGGAATAATTCTCTCTGGAGGACCATTGAATGTTTATCAGCTCAACAATAAAATTTTTGATAAAAAAATAATAAATCTAGGCATTCCTATTTTAGGTATATGTTTTGGACACCAAATTTTATCTAAATTTAATGGTGGAAGAGTAAAAAAATCAAAACATAGAGAATTTGGACTAGCAAAAATTTTCAAAAAAAATAATAGCCTTTTAGTTAAAAATTTTTTTAATAAACAAAAATCCAATCAAGTATGGATGAGCCATGCAGATCAAGTTTCTAGACTACCGAAAAATTTTAAAGTTGTTGCCTCAACTGATAACTCAAAATTTGCAATAGTAGAAAATAAAAGAGAAAATTTTTATGGAGTACAGTTTCATCCAGAAGTTACTCATACAGAAAATGGAAAAAAAATAATTAGTAATTTTGTTTTTTTAGTATGTAAAATTAAAAGAAACTGGTCCTCTAAAGATCAAAAAATCCAGTTAATTAAAGACATAAGAACAAAAGTTGGAACTAGTAAAGTAATTTGTGGACTTTCCGGAGGGGTTGATAGCAGTGTCGTTTCGCAACTTTTAAATAAAGCAATTGGAAAAAAATTATATTGTATTTTTGTAAACACAGGCTTACTTAGAAAAAATGAAGAAAGAGAAGTAGTTGAAACCTTTAAAAAAAGATTAAAGATTAATTTAATTTATGTAAATGCTGAAAAAGAATTTATTAAAAAACTAACTAATGTATCTGATCCTGAAAAAAAGAGAAAAATAATTGGAAATTTGTTCGTTAAAATTTTTGAACGTTATGCAAAAAAAATTAAAAATGTTAAATTCTTAGCTCAAGGAACACTTTATCCTGACTTAATAGAAAGTAAATCTGTTACAGGTAGTCAAACTTCAAAAATTAAATCTCATCATAATGTTGGTGGTTTACCAAAAAAGATGAAACTTAAACTTATAGAACCGTTAAAATTTTTATTTAAAGATGAAGTTAGAAAATTAGGATTGGAGTTAAATTTAAATAAAGAGATTATTTCTCGACATCCTTTTCCAGGTCCTGGTTTAGCTATTAGAATGCCAGGCATAATTACTAAAAAAAAAATTAGTATTCTAAAAGAAGCAGATTATTATTTTATTCAAGCTTTAAAAAAACATGGTCTTTATCACAAAATTTGGCAAGCTTATGCAGCCTTACTTCCAGTAAAAACTGTTGGAGTGATGGGAGATAATAGAACATATGAATATTTGTGTTTATTAAGAGCAATAACTTCTGAGGATGGGATGACTGCTGATTTTTTTGAATTTAAAAAATCATTTTCACAAATGATTTCAAATAAAATTGTGAATAGCATTAGAGGAATTAATAGAGTAGTTTATGATATTACATCAAAACCTCCTAGTACTATTGAGCTAGAGTAAAATGAATGAAAATATTAAAAAAATTCTAAATAAAAAAAATAAATCTAAATTAGTTTGTCTTACTGCTTATTCTAAAAATATAGCTTCTATTTTGGACAAACATTGTGATGTAGTTTTAGTAGGAGATTCATTAGGCTCAGTTTTGTATAATTACAAATCAACAAAAGAAGTTTCTCTCAACACTATGATTAGTCATTCAAGAAGTGTTCGCCTTGGAGTAAAGAAATCTTTGATGGTGGTAGATATGCCATTTAATACATATCGCAATCCAAAAGAAGCCTTAAAAAATGCAAAATTAGTAATGAAAAAAACTAAATGTGATGCAGTTAAATTAGAAGGTGGAAAAAAAATTTTATCTATAGTTAAAAAATTAGTCAAAAATAAAATTCCAGTAATGGGACACTTGGGTATTTTACCACAAACTGATAAGAAATTTACTTTTAAGGGAAAGAAATCATTTGAAAGAAATAGAATTTTAAAAGAAGCTCAACTACTTGAATCTGCAGGAATTTTTTCAATTGTCTTAGAATGTATTGAAATTCAGCTATCAAAAGTGATAACAAAAAAATTAAGTATTCCAACTATTGGAATTGGTTCTTCCGCAAATTGTGATGGCCAAGTATTAGTAATAGATGATCTAATTGGTTTAAGTGAAAATAAATTTAAGTTTGTTAAAAGATATATTAATATTATTAAAGTTATTAATGAAGCGGTTAAAAAATATAGATCTGAGGTGTTAAAAAAAAAATTTCCTAAATCTAAACACTCTTTTAAAAATTAAATTGATTAACCCATAGTAAATGGATCAGACATTGGCTTTTTAGATGAATTATACCATGTTGTTTTTATTCTGGTGTATTCTTTAATAGATTCTATTCCTGCTTCCTTTCCATAACCACTATCTTTTATTCCTCCAAAAGGTGCCATAGGAGATATAAGTCTGTAAGTATTGATAAATACTATACCTGCTCTTATAGATTTTGAAACTCTAAGTCCTCGTGAAAAATCAGAAGTATAAACTCCAGATGATAAACCATATTTGTTATCATTCATCAGTTTTATTACTTCTTCTTCAGTATCAAATTTCATTACTGATAAAATTGGACCAAATAACTCATTTTCTGCTGCAGGAAGACTGTGATTTTTACATTCAATTATAGTTGCTGGAAAGTAATAGCCCTCATTTGATATGGAAGATCTTTTGCCTCCACATCTTATTTTTCCACCCTGTTCAATAGTAGCTTTAATATTTTTTTCTATATTTTCCAATTGTCTATAACTATTTAAAGGTCCCATTTGTGTATCTCTTTCCATCGGACCACCTAACTTAATTTTTTCGGCTTTATTTATTAGATCATTTAAAAACTTATCATAAATTTTAGATTGCAAATAAAGCCTAGATCCTGCAATACAGCTTTGACCACTCGCTCCAAATATTCCTGCAGTTATTCCATTTAAAGCATTTTCTTGATCAGCATCATCAAATACTACAACTGGACTTTTGCCGCCAAGCTCTAAACTAACTTGAGATAAATTTTCAGCAGAATTTTTAATAATATGTTTTGCAGTCTCGGGTCCGCCTGTAAAAGCAATTCTTTCTACAAGATTATGAGTAGTTAAAGCTTTACCACATGGTTCTCCTAGTCCTGTGATAATATTTATTACCCCGTTTGGTACTCCAGCTTTTTCAATTAGTTTTGCAAACTCTAAAAGAGTTACAGGAGCAAGTTCTGACGCTTTAATTACAACAGTGTTTCCCATTGCGAGTGCAGGGGCAAGCTTAACGGCAGTTAAAAGCATTTGTGAATTCCAAGGTATGATTGCAGCAACAACACCGATAGGAATTCTTGTAGTTGTAACTTGCATATCTGGTTTATCTATTGGAACAACAGTACCTTCTACTTTGTCAGCTAAACCTGCAAAGTAATCATAATATTCAGCAATGTAATTTGCTTGAGCTTTTGTTTCTCTATAAAGTTTTCCAGTATCAATAGTTTCTATTTTTCCAAGGTGTTCCGCATTAGCTCTAAGTTGATCAGCAATTAATTTTAAATATTTTGCTCTTTCTCTTGGATGAAGTTTAGACCAATTATCTTCAAAAGCTTTTTGAGCTGATTGAACAGCTTTATCAACATCTTTTTCACTGGCCTCAGGAACAGTTGCCCAAACTTCATTATTTTCAGGATTTAATGTTTCAATTTTTTTTCCAGAAGATGAATCTACCCATTCACCATTAATAAACATTTTAAAATCTTGAATTTTTGACATCTAATTAATTATAAAATTTTTAATGTTCATATTAACATCATCTACACATTCTATACTACAAAGATGTTTTCCATTTTGAATTTCAATATAACTAGAATTAACAAGGTCTTTAACCAATTCTTTAGACATTACTGGAGTTGAACCAACATCATCCGAACCAGTCATTACTAAAGTTTTTCTGTCTATCTTTTTTATGGCTTCAAAATCATCATAATGATTAGCAAATAACTCATAAGCTTTAAGAAAGTTTTTATGATCCATTGGTTCTTTGTTTAAGATATTCATGAATAAATCATAAGTTTCTGGATTATCTTTAAGATACTTGTCACTAAACCACCTTTTTAAAGCTTGTTTAGAAATTGGTTTATTTAATTTTGCTTGATTATATCTATCTAATACAAGAGATCTTTCTTGATCTGATCTTTTGTAAGTAGTGCCAATTAATATAAGTTTTTCAACTTTTTTTTGAAAATGTGATGAAAAATCTAAAGCAATTAAAGAACCTAAAGAAAAACCTATAAGATTTATTTTTTCTATCTTTAAATGTTCTAAAATTTCTAAAAGTTGGTTAGAAAAATCTTTAAGATTTAACTTATCTTTATTACACGGTGTCTTTCCATGACCTAATAAATCATAAGTTAAAGTTGAATATTCATTAAAATAACTTATTTGATAATTCCACATTTGATGATCAAGACCAACTCCATGTATAAATACAAGAGGGACAGTATCTTTTTTATTAAATAAATAACAATTTTGATTTGGATCAAAATTTAGAGACATCAAATTATTTGGGATCTAATCCCATTTCTTTCATATCTTGATAACGATCTCCAGTTCTCGCATGTGCTCTACCACTTGATGCACCACCAATTGCAATTACAATTTCATCATCAAATGGAGCATCATGAATAGTAAATTCGTGAGTTAAATAATAAGGTCTCAAACCAGAGTCTGTCTTATGCATCATTGGAATAGATATCTTAGATCCTGCTGGCCCTCTTGTATTTGTAAAACTTAAATATGAAGTACCACCTACAGCATCTCTAAATTTGTTACCAAATCTCAAAGTATGAATAAAGGCTGACGCATGTTCTATTTCACCATTCAATCCTACAGTGCCAGCTTTTCCATAAGCTAAAATTTTTTCAGGTGATCCGATTTCTTTAATTAATTCTGGTACTAATATGTCACCAAGTTTTGGAGCTAAATCTAAAATGATTGGTTTTAAATCCTCAACAAATCCTTGTCCTGCCCAAGGGTTTTTAAAAACAGCTGCTATTGAAACCATTAAAACTGGCTCCTTCGCTTCCTTTCCACCTTCAATAAAAGTTTTATCTACAAACTTTGTAAACTTCCTTAATTCAAGTTTCACTAACTGGCTTTCTCTATATCATCGTTGTCAAAGTTAATTTTAGGTATCACTTCATCATTAAACAGTTTTATACTTCTCATGCAAGCTTTGTGATCAATTCCAGGGAAGTTTGACCAAACTTGTAAGTTTTGTAAATTTAATTCTGATTTCAATTCATTAATTTTGTTAACTACATACTCAGGAGTGCCAAATAATAGATTTCTTTTGTGTAAGAAATCATAATTAAGAAGATCTAATTTATGCTTTGTCTCTGGTAATTCTTCACCTGGATCCATATGATTTCCTAAACCTCTCCAGTGGCAAACCCATCTCATATAATTTATAATGTGTTCTCCAGCTAATTTTTCTGCCTCCTCCATTGTTTCTGCAACAAACATATCCCTAACTAAAGAAATTCCTTCTCCTAATGGAACATCTCTACTTTCAGCTTTGGATTTTGCATCTCTATATATCTCAAATCTTTTCTTTAAAGCTTTTACAGTAGGTATCCACATTATAGTGTTAAGACCATTTTGTGCCGCCCATTCAATTGATCTTGCACCATCTACAACCTGCCAAATTGGAGGATGAGGCGCTTGTTTTGGTTTTGGAACAATACTTATTTTTTTAATTTCATTTGTTTTTGTATCTAAAAACTTTTCACTTGGTGGACTCATATCATGTTGCCAAACAAAATTTGGTGACGGATAAGTATAAAATTCACCTTTATGACTAAAAAAATCTTCAGTCCAAGCTTTTTTCATTATAGTTAAAGTTTCATCAAATAATCTAAAGTTTTTGGCCTGATCTTTAAGGTCAGCCTCTTTATTCATATTAATTGCTTCCCTTCCATAAATACCTCTACCAATTCCAACTTCGACTCTTCCATTTGATAATTGATCTAACAAGGCAATGTCTTCTGCTAATCTTATTGGGTTATGGAAAGTGATGACATTACATGCTTGTCCTATTCTAATTTGTTTAGTTCTCGCAGCTGCATCAACACCCATCATCAAAGGGTTTGTACAAGACTCCATTCCTTCATGATTAAAGTGATGTTCAGTATACCAAATTGAGTTCCAATTATTTTCATCACAATAAGTAGTGATCTCTTTTGTTTCATCTAATAATTGTTGATAGGGTTTGTGATCCCAGTTTGTGGTATTGCAAAAATAACCAAATTTCATTCGAACCTCCTTAAATAATTAAATCTAAGACGATTGATCCCACTTTCGTATTTTGTAAATATCGACGAGTTATGTATCGCTCAATTAAGACTGTAATTTAACTAGACTATTTAATCAATATATATTTAATCAAGCTTTAAATGAAATTAACCAAGATAGAACCAAAATATCTAAAAAACCATAATCCAAGGGTAGGATTAATTACACTAGCTACTGATTTTAGAATCGAAAAAGATTTTAATAATGTAATTTATGGTAAGGACATAGATTTATACTGCAACAGAATTAAATGCTACAATCCTTTAACAAATGAAACACTAAAAAAAATGGCAGATGATATTCCAAATGTTACCAAGGAAATTTTGCCGGATCAAAAATTGGACTGTGTTGCTTATGGCTGCACCTCAGGAACTATTGCTGCAGGATATCAATCAATTTTTGAAAAAGTTAATTTAGTAAAACCAAATACAAAAGTTACAACACCAATAACTTCAGCTATAAATGCATTAAAAACTCTAGGGATAAACAATCTATCAATATTTACTCCTTATACAGATGAAATAAATCAATCAATTATTAATTATTTCAAGATAGAGGGTGGTATAGAAATTTTAGAATTATCATATTTTGATATAGCTTCAGATTTAGATATTGGTAAAGTTGATCCACAATATGTATTTGAAACGCTCGCAAAAATAGATTTAACAAAGAGTGATGCTTTATTCGTTTCTTGCACCGCACTGCCAGTGCTCTCAGTAATTGCAGAATTAGAAAAAAAAATAAATAAAGTTGTTTTATCAAGTAACCAAACTTTAATTTGGGACACACTTAAACAGATCAATTTTAGGAATGAAGTTGTAGGTTATGGTGAATTATTTAATAATTAAATTATGAATTTTACAAATGAGGAATACAAATTAAGATTAAAAAAAGTTCAAGCATCAATGCAAGAAAAAGGTATTGAGCTTTTAATTTCACAAGATCCATCTAACATGAATTACTTGACAGGTTATGATGCGTGGTCATTTTATTATGCTCAATGTGTAATAGTACACGTTAACGCTGACGAACCAATTTGTTTTGTAAGAAATCAAGACGCAGGAGGCGCATATATCAAAACTTACTTAAAAAATGAAAATATAATTAAGTATCACGAAAAATATATTCATACTTGGCCATTACATCCATATGATGCTCTTGTAGATCTTATTAAAGACAGAAAATGGGACAAACTTTCAATTGGATTGGAAATGGATAGTCATTATTTCACAGCTTATTGTTATGAGAAAATTAAACAAGGTTTACCAAATGCAAAAATTCTAGATTGTGAACGGTTAGTTAATTGGGTGAGAGTAGTAAAATCTGATTCAGAAATAAAATTAATGAAAGCTGCAGCTGAAATTTCTCAACTAGGAATGAAAAAAGCTTTTGAAGCTATTAGTCCTGGGGTAAGACAGTGCGATGCAGTTTCAGAAATTTACACTACATTGATAAAAGGAACACCAGAATTTGGAGGGGATTATTCATCTATAGTTCCGATGATACCTACTGGAAAGGGTACATCGGCTTCACACTTAACATGGTCAGAAGATAAATTCATAGAAGGGGAAGCTACAATTATTGAATTATCCGGAGTTAATAAAAAATATCATTGTCCAATGGCACGAACAGTTTTACTTGGAAAACCAGATCAAAAAAAAATTGATACAATGAATAAAACAAATGAGGCACTTCAAGCAGGCATTGATTTAGTCAAAGCTGGCAATACTGCTGATCATGTTGCCCAAGCTTTTTGGAAAGTATTAGATAAATATGGAATAGAAAAAACATCAAGAACTGGATATTCAATTGGTATTGGTTATCCACCAGACTGGGGAGAACACACTCTAAATATATCCAAAGGTGATATGACTGTATTACAACCTAACGTTACTTTTCATATGATTGCGGTAATGCAATTTGGAAATTGGGGAGTTGAAGCTTCTGAAGCAATAAGAGTTACAGATAAGGGTTTTGAATTATTTTGTAATTTTTCTAAAGAACTTCATATTAAAAGCTAGTTATTAAAGGTTGATATTTATATCTACAAATGTTTTAAATTCATAAAATTATTTCAATGAACAAAGAATTCGTCAAATTCGATAAAGTAGATAAAAGTTATGACGGTAAAATACTTGTCGTAAAAGACCTTCAGTTAGATATTGAAGAGGGTGAGTTTGTTACAATGTTGGGACCTTCAGGTTCTGGTAAAACTACATGTCTAATGATGTTGGCAGGTTTTGAAACACCAACACATGGTGAAATTTATTTAAATGGAAAAGCAATATCAAGTATTCCACCTCATAAGAGAGGTATAGGAATGGTATTTCAAAACTATGCTTTGTTTCCACACATGACAGTTTATGAAAATTTGGCATTTCCATTAAGAGTTAGAAAAATTCCAAAAGATGAAGCGGATAAAAAAATTGATAAAGCATTATCAATGGTATCACTTCAAGGTTTTGCTGACAGGATGCCAGGTCAACTGTCAGGTGGACAACAACAAAGGGTAGCAGTTGCAAGATCTTTGGTATTTGATCCACAATTAGTTTTAATGGATGAACCTCTTGGAGCTTTAGATAAAAATTTAAGAGAAAGTATGCAGTATGAAATTAAACATATTCATGAAAGTATTGGTGTAACGGTTGTTTATGTTACCCATGATCAAAGTGAAGCCTTGACTATGTCAAACCGTATTGCAGTATTTAATGATGGAAAAGTACAACAACTTTCAAGTCCTGATGAACTTTATGAAAAACCAGTTAACTCATTTGTTGCAGAATTTATTGGAGAGAACAATACTTTTGCTGGTGAGGTTTCAGATATTTCAGGTGGAAAATGTAAAGTTAAAATTGACAATGCAGAAATTTTAGCAAACCCTATATCTGTAAAAAGTAAAGGCGAAAAAACAAAAATTTCTTTAAGGCCAGAAAGAGCTTTAATAAATCCAAGTAATAAAATGGACAATATTCATTCTGGAAAAATAGAAGAAGTAATATATCATGGTGATCACACCAGAGTTCGAATTAATCTTTTAGGGAATAACCAATTTATTCTTAAAGTTCCAAATAGTTCAGCCAATATGGATATCAAGCTTGGTAAAGATATCAAAATTGGGTGGAACAGTGATGATGCAAGAGCATTAGACCCAAAATAAACAACCCCAAATCTTTATATAATATAGTCAAATGGGCTGTTGACTCTCTTAATTGATCTTGTTGTAATCTCTTTTTTAAAAAAACGTTTAAACGGAGGAAAAATGAAAACAATTAGTAAATTATTACTAGCCATTTCTTTTGCTATCTCTGTAACAACTTCAGCATTTGCAGTAACTGCAGTATCTTGGGGTGGAGCTTACACAGAGTCTCAAAAGTTAGGTTATGGTGATCCTACTGCTAAGAAACTTGGTATAGAAATTAACTGGGTTGATTATTCAGGTGGATTATCTGAGATCAAAGCACAAAAAGAAGCTGGCGCAATTACGTGGGATATTATCGACGTATTTGCAATGGATACTATCAATGGATGTGACGAAGGATTATTTGTTGAATTTGATTTTGACAAAGACTTCCCACCTGCACCAGATGGAACTCCTGCAAGTAAAGACTTTTTTACTGCAATGCCAAGTAAATGTGCTGTAGGGAATATTTTATATTCTTGGAACTACGCTTATAACAAAAACAATGTTAAAGGCACTCCAAAGACTATCAAAGACTTCTTTAACACTAAAAAATTCCCTGGAAAAAGAGCTATCTACAAAGGCGCTTTAACAAACTTAGAGATCGCTTTAGCTGCAGATGGTATCAAACCAGGAAAAGGTGGAGCAAAAATCTACAAAGCTTTAGAAACAGAAAAAGGTGTTGAAAGAGCTATGAACAAGATCAAAGAATTATGTACAGATCCAAAAGGTGGATGTGTATTTTGGTCTGCAGGTGCTCAACCACCAGAACTATTAGTTTCAGGTGAAGTTGTAATGGCTACAGGTTGGAATGGTAGATTCTTCAATGCAGAAGTTGGAGAAGGTGCACCAATCGTTCAAGTATGGGATGGACAAGGTCTTGACTACGAGTATTTCGTACAAGTTAAGGGTGGACCAAACGATGCTAATGGAAAAGCTTTGAAAGCTTTATCTATGATGACTAGTACAGAAATGTTAGCTGGAAGTGCAAAATATATTGCATACGCTCCTTGGAGAAAATCTTCTATAGCGATTATGGAAGCAGGAGAGCCTTGGTATAAAGATGGTAAGACTAATATGGTACCACAAATGCCAACAGCACCACAAAATACTAAAAACTATTTCTTAGTTGACCCTATCTTCTGGGCTGACAATGGAACAGAGCTTGGTGAAAAGTGGGAAGCTATGAAAGCTGGTCTATAATTTAAGTTTTATTAAACTTGATTATATATTATAATTTAAGGGCGGTTATTTAATAACCGCCCTTTTTTATTATGAGCTCAGAAACAAATCAAATTTTAACAACTGACGGAATTCCTTTAGAGGTAAGTTTAAAGAAAGCTGAAAGAAGAAATAAAATCAAAGCCTTCTTGCTTGTTGCCCCATTATTATTATTTTTACTTATCACTTACGTGTTTCCTATTGGAGACATGTTAATGAGAAGTATAGATGACAAAATGGTAACTGAAATGCTTCCAAAAACTTTTAAGGCAATGGAGAAATGGGATGGAAAAGAATTACCAGAGGAAGAAGTTTTTAAAGCTTTTTATTTAGACTTTAGACAGTTAGTTGATGAAAAACGTGAGGGTAAATTATCAACTCAACTAAACTATACAAAAAACGGATTTAAAAGTATTATTAAAAAACTTAGAAGAAAATCCAAATCCTTTGAAGAAGGAAATTATAAAGAACAAATAATGGCTGTTCACAAAAGATGGGCAGATGTTGAATATTGGAAAGCAATTAAAAGAAGAGCTCCAGCTATTACTGGTCAAAAATATCTAAAAGGTATGGATATGTATAAAAACGAAAGTGGAGAAATAGTTAGTGTTGCTGAGGATAGAAGAATTCATAGAATTTTATGGCTTAGAACTTTAGAAATTGCATTTTTTGTAACCCTGTTTTGTTTTTTAATGGCCTATCCAATAGCTCATTTGTTAGCTACTTTACCAATGAAGTATAGTAACTTACTAATGATCTGTGTTCTGCTTCCGTTTTGGACGTCACTGCTTGTAAGAACTGCTAGTTGGATGATTTTGCTGCAACAACAGGGAGTCGTAAATGATTTTTTTGTTTGGATTGGTTTAGTTGCTGACAATGCAAGACCAGAGATGATGTATAATAAAACTGGAACATATGTTGCAATGACACAAATTTTACTACCTTTCATGGTTCTACCTCTTTACAGTGTTATGAAAACTATTTCGCCAAGCTTAATGAGAGCTGGAAAATCACTAGGTGGAACACCAATTGTTGCTTTCTGGAAGGTTTATTTTCCATTAACAATCCCAGGCATTGGAGCTGGTTGTTTGTTATGTTTTATATTAGCAATTGGTTATTACATTACACCAGCCTTAGTTGGAGGAGCTTCAGGTACACTTATCAGTAACCAAATCGCTTTTCACATGAAGAGTACACTTGACTGGAGTTTTGCATCAGCAATGGGTCTAATGTTGCTTACTGGAGTTTTAGCAATTTACTGGGTTTATAATAAATTAGTTGGAATAGATAATATTAAATTAGGATAAATAATAAAATGGCTTTACCAAAACATACAGAACTACATTACAGAATTTGGCATTATTTTTATTTAGCAATTTGTACAGCTGTATTCTTTTTTTTAGTTGCTCCATTATTTGTAATATTTCCGTTATCCTTCAACGCAGAAGAATTTTTAAGTTTCTCAGATGGTATGAAAAGCCTTGATCCAGATGCTTTCTCATTAAGATGGTATAAGGATATGATCTATGGGACTAAAAATCCTTGGGGTCTTGCTGCTAAGAATAGTTTTATAATTGCAATTTTTGCAACGATTGGTTCAGTTCTTTTAGGAACTGTTGCTGCATTAGGCTTAAGTAGCAGACATATGCCTTACAAAGGCATTATCATGGCCGTATTAATTTCACCTATGATAGTTCCTTTAATTATCTCAGGTGTAGCAATATTTTTCTTTATGGCCAAATCTGGTCTAGCGGCGACACACACAGGAATAGTTTTAGCACACATTATTTTAGGCACCCCATTTGTAGTTATTACAGTTACCGCTACTTTATCAGGATTTGATCATAGTGTTACAAGAGCTGCAGCTAGTCTTGGAAGTAATCCAGTAAATACTTTTATGAAAATTACCTTACCATTAATTTTGCCTGGTGTGATATCAGGAGGCTTGTTTGCATTCGTGACATCATTTGATGAAGTTGTTGTTGTTTTATTCTTAGCTGGACTTGAAAATACAACTATCCCTATTCAGATGTGGACAGGTCTAAGAGAACAGTTAAGCCCAACTATTCTTGCAGTTGCAACTTGTCTAATTATTTTGTCTACATTAATATTAGTTACCGCTGAACTCTTAAGAAGAAGATCTGAGAGACTCAGAGGAATAAACCGATAGTAAGAAAATATTTCATGAAGATTAAGAACGTAGTGGTGATTGGGTCTGGAACAATGGGCAGTGGTATTGCGGCTCACCTGTGTAATGCTAATGTGCCTGTTACACTACTTGATTTAAAAACAGAGATTAGTGAAAAAGCAAGAGAAAAAATTCACAAGTCAAGACCGCCTCTATTAATTGATAAATCAAAAATTAATAATATTAAAGTTGGAAATATTTCAGATGATTTTGATGTGGTTAAAAATGCTGACTGGATTGTTGAAGCAGTAGTTGAAAGAATTGATATTAAACATCAAATCTATGAAAAAATATTTAAAGCTAGAAAAGATGGTGCAATAGTTTCATCAAACACATCCTCAATTCCTATTAAAGTTTTGTCAGAACATTTAACAGATGTGGAAAAAAAGGATTTTTGTATTACTCATTTTTTTAATCCTGTGAGATATATGGGTTTGTTAGAAATTGTTAAAAATGAAAATAACGATCTTAATAAAATTAATCAATTAAAAGAATTTTGTGAAATTGAACTGGGCAAAGGTGCAATAGTCTGTAATGATACTCCGGGTTTTTTAGGAAACAGAGTTGGTGTTTATGCAATGCAAGTTGCTATGACAGAAGCTTTTAAGATGAAACTTACAGTCGAAGAAGCAGATGCAATATTTGGAAGACCAATGGGTATTCCAAAAACGGGTGTTTTTGGATTATATGATTTAATTGGTATTGATTTAATGGCCGATGTACTGAAAAGTTTTATTAAGGAATTGCCTGATACTGATAAATTTCATGAAGTTGCAAAAGAAATTCCATTAGTTAAAAAATTAATTGAGACAGGCTATACTGGAAGAAAAGGCAAAGGTGGCTTTTATAGAATGAACAAAACAGGGGCCACAAAAATTATGGAAGCTATCAACCTTGAATCTGGAGACTACTCTCCTAGCAAAAAGATTGATGTTAAATCAGATAAAGTAGATTTATTGGCGTTAATCAACCGAAAAGATAAATATGGAGAATATGCTTGGTCAGTATTGTCAAAAATAATTAAATATGCCTCTTCTTTAGTTCCAAGTATTACAAAAGAATTTAATGATATTGATGAAGCAATGAGACTAGGTTTTAACTGGGCCAAAGGTCCTTTTGAGATGCTTGAAGAAATAGGTGTAAAAAATTTCTTTAATAGAGTTGATAGTTTTGCAAGTAATAGTTTTTTAGAAAACCTATCAAAAAATAAAAATGAAGATTTTTACGGTGAGAGACAAAAATATACAAATATAGAAACTTTAGGGAAAGTTAAAAAAACAGCATCAAGTTTAGATGGAAATGATTCTGCAAAAATTTATAGATTTAATGATTATAACATTGTCGAATTTACGACCAAAGCTAATGCTTTAGATTATAACTCAATGGACGCTTTAAAAAAAGCGACCGATAAACCTTTAATAATAATAAATGAGAGTATGCAATTTTCTGCAGGTGTAAATTTAACTTACACAATGCAATTTGCAGATAAAAAAGATTTTAAATCGATTGAAAAGTTTATCAAGTATTTTCAAGAAACATGTAAACATTTAAAATATTCAAAATACCCAGTTATTTCAGCTCCATCTGGTTTAACACTAGGTGGTGGATTTGAAGTAATGGTACAAAGTAATTTTGTTGCATCGCATACAAACATTGTAGTTGGATTGGTTGAAACCATTGTTGGTTTAATACCAGCAGGAGGTGGATGTAAAGAAATGTTAGCAAGATGGCTTGAAACTGATGAGGCAAAAAAAGATCCTAATTATGCACCTCTAAAAGTTTTTGATATTATTGGATATGGCAAGACAGCTACATCACCTGTTGAAGCCGAACCAATGAAATATTTGAGACCTGGTGATAAAAAAATAATGAATAGAAATAGTTTGTTAGAAGTTTCTAAAAAAATTCTTAAAGATAATAAAGATTTTAAAGCACCAAGTGAGCTTGAATTTAAGCTTCCAGGAAAAGCTGTTAGAGAAGAAATGGATAAAATTCTAGATAAACTTTACAATGATAAAGTTATTTTAGATCATGGAGTTGAAGTTGCAAAAGAACTGGCCCATGTATTAAGTGGAGGTGATACTACAATAGATAAAACTCTATCAGAGGATGATTTATTCAAATTAGAGCTAGATGCTTTTATGAGATTAATTGAAACTCAAAAAACTCAAGATAGGATTAAACATACCTTAACAACAGGTAAGCCTTTAATTAATTAAC